>JAFYBB010000154.1 GCA_017540445.1 Clostridia bacterium
ACGCTGGGTTGATGTCCTTCGCGGTGCTGACTGCATAGCGATCCTTGCGGCTTTGCTCCCGTTTCACCGGCTGTATGGACATGGTTGTGCCGGGCGTGTTTTGTTAAACTTCACCCAGCAGTCCTTGATAAATCACACAACAGCCTATACAATACTGGTATAAAAGTATGAAACGGGAGGCTTGTCCCATGAGCGACATGAAAAAGGCGGTCATCAGCGTGCTGGGCACCGACAAAAAGGGCATCATCGCCCGGGTCAGCCGCGTGCTGTACGAGAACGACGCGAACATACTGGACATCTCGCAGACCATCGTGTCCGGCCTGTTCAGCATGATTTTGGTGGCGGACATCGGCTCTCAGCAGTGCTCCTTCGACGTGGTGAAGTCCCAGCTGGAGATGCTGGGGGCGGAGCTGGGCGTGCAGATCCGCATGCAGCGCAGCGAGATCTTCGAAGCGATGCACCAGATCTGAGGGGGTGTTCCGATGCATATGTTCAATACCTCTGAGATCCTGGAAACGCTGAACATGATCGACCACCAGAAGCTGGACGTGCGCACGATCACGATGGGCATATCGCTGCTCTCCTGCGTGACGGACAGCGAACAGCGGCTGTGCGACAACATCTACGACCTGATCACCCACAGGGCCGCGCGGCTGGTGCAGGTGGGAAGGGACATCGAGCGGGAGTTCGGCGTGCCGATCGTGAACAAGCGCATCTCGGTGACGCCGGCGGCGCTGGTGACCGGCGGCGTCAAGAACCCCGTGAAGGTGGCGCAGACGCTGGACCGCGCGGCGAAGGCCACGGGGGTGGACTTCATCGGCGGCTATTCCGCGCTGGTGCACAAGGGCATGACCGAGGCCGACCGGCGGCTGATCGAGTCGATCCCAGAGGCGCTCTCGGAGACGGATTTCCTGTGCGCGTCGGTGAACGTGGGTTCCACCCGCGCCGGCATCAACATGGACGCCGTGCGCCTGATGGGCGAGACGGTGAAGGCCACGGCCCAGCGCACCGCCGGCAACGGCGGCCTGGGCTGCGCGAAGCTGGTGGTGTTCTGCAACGCCGTGGAGGACAACCCCTTCATGGCCGGCGCCTTCCACGGCCCCGGCGAGGGCGACTGCGCCGTCAGCGTGGGCGTGAGCGGCCCGGGCGTGGTGAAGGTGGCGCTGGAGGGCGTGAAGGACGCGGCCTTCGACGAGGTGGCCGAGACCATCAAGCGCACGGCCTTCCACATCACCCGCGTGGGCCAGCTGGTGGCCCGGGAGGCGAGCCGCCGGCTGAACGTGCCGTTCGGCATCGTGGACCTGTCGCTGGCCCCGACCCCGGCCGTGGGCGACTCCGTGGCCGCGATTTTGGAGGAGATGGGCCTGGAGGTCTGCGGGGCCCACGGCACCACCGCGGCGCTGGCGCTCCTGAACGACGCGGTGAAGAAGGGCGGCGTGATGGCCTCCTCCCACGTGGGCGGCCTGTCCGGCGCGTTCATTCCCGTCAGCGAGGACATCGGTATGATCGAGGCCGCCCGCAAGGGCGCGCTGTCGCTGGAGAAGCTGGAGGCCATGACCTGCGTCTGCTCCGTGGGCCTGGACATGATCGCCATTCCCGGCGACACCCCCGCCGAGACCATCGCGGCCATCATCGCCGACGAGGCCGCCATCGGCATGGTCAACAACAAGACCACCGCCGTGCGCGTGATTCCCGCCCCCGGCAAGAAGGTGGGGGAGAACGTGGAGTTCGGCGGCCTGCTGGGCCACGCGCCGGTCATACCGGTGCGCGAGCTGGATTCCGGCGCGTTCATCCGCCGGGGCGGCCGGATCCCCGCGCCGCTGCACAGCCTGAGAAACTGATACAAAAGCCCTGCCGGCGCCGGCAGGGCTTTTCATTGGAAAGATCACATCTTTTCCCGGACCATCGTCAGCGCGATGCGCTTCTTCTGCTCGTCCACATTCACCACCCACACCTTCACCACGTCGCCGACCTTCACCACCTCGCTGGGATGGCGGATGAAGCGGTCGGCCATGCGGGAGATGTGCACCAGGCCGTCCTGGTGGACGCCGATGTCCACGAACGCGCCGAAGTCGATCACGTTGCGCACGGTGCCGGTCAGCTCCATGCCCGGCTTCAGATCCTTCATGTCCATGACGTCTGTGCGCAGCACCGGCCCCGGCAGGTCGTCGCGGGGGTCGCGCCCGGGCTTCTGCAGCTCTGAAAGCATGTCCTGAAGCGTCGGCAGGCCGACGCCGGCCGCCTGGGCCAGCTTCTCCAGGCCGTACAGCCTGGCGCGGGCCTCGATGCCGGGGACGCCGCCCTTCACGGCCTTGAGGTCGCAGCCCAGCAGGGTCAGCACGGCCTTCGCCGCGTCGTAGCTCTCCGGGTGCACGGCGGTGCCGTCCAGCGGGTTTTTGCTGTCCCGCACCCGCAAGAAGCCCGCGCACTGCTCGAAGGCCTTCGGCCCCAGCTTGGGCACCTTCTTCAGCGCCGCGCGGGAGGGGATGCCGCTCTCCTCGCGGTAGGCCACGATGTTCTTCGCCAGCGCCGGGCCGATGCCCGCCACGTGGGAAAGCAGCGCTGCCGACGCGGTGGAGACCTCCACGCCCACCTGGTTGACGCACTGCTCCACCACGCCGTCCAGCGCCGAGGTCAGCTCGTTCTGCTTCAGGTCGTGCTGGTACTGGCCCACGCCGATGGCCTTGGGGTCGATCTTCACCAGCTCCGCCAGCGGGTCCTGCATCCGCCGGGCGATGGACACGGCGCTGCGCTGGGTGACGTCGAAGTCCGGGAACTCCTCGGCGGCCAGCTTGCTGGCCGAGTACACCGACGCGCCCGCCTCGCTGACGATCATGTAGGCCACGCCCGGCAGCCGGGGCAGCAGCGACGCGATGAACTGCTCGCTTTCGCGGCTGGCGGTGCCGTTGCCGATGGCGATGGCGGTCACGCCGTACTTCTTGACAAAGCCCGCGATCAGCCGCGCCGCGGCGGCCTTGCCCGCCTCGTTGCCGGGCAGCGTGAAATGGCCGACGCCGGTGTCCAGCACCTTGCCGTTCTCATCCACCACCGCCAGCTTGCAGCCGGTGCGAAAGCCCGGGTCGACGCCCAGCGTCACCTTGCCCTTGATCGGCGGCTGCATCAGCAGCTGGTGCAGATTGTCCGAGAACACCTGTATGGCCGAGGCGTTGGCCCGGTCGGTCAGCGCGCCTCGGATCTCGCGCTCCAGCGACGGAAACAGCAGGCGGCTCCAGGCGTCGTCGCAGGCCAGGGCCACCTGCCCGGCGGCCGGCGACGCGCCGCGCACGAAGGCCCGCCGGGTCGCCTCCAGGGCGCGGTCCTCGGGCGCCTCGATGTCGACCTTCAAAAACCCCTCGCGCTCGCCCCGGTTGACGGCGAGGACCCGGTGCGCCGCGATGCTTCGGACCGGCTCGCGGAAGTCGTAGTAGTTGCTGTAGACGCTGGCCTCGTCCTTCGTCGCACGGGTGCGCACGACGCCGTCGCGGGTCAGGCCCTCCCGAAGCGTCTTGAGCAGGCCGGCGTCGTCGCTGACCATTTCCGCGATGATGTCCCGCGCCCCGGCCAGCGCGGCGTCCGCGTCGGGCACGCCCTTGTCCGGGTCGATGAATTCGGCGGCCTTCGCCGCGGGGTCGCCCTGCGCCGGCTGCACCAGCAGCCAGTTCGCAAGGGGCTCCAGCCCGCGCTCCTTCGCCACGGTCGCCCGGGTGCGGCGCTTGGGCCGGAACGGGCGGTAGATGTCTTCCAGCTCGGACAGGGTCGCCGCCCCGGCGATCTGCAAGGTCAGTTCATCGGTCAGGACCTCCAGCTCGGTCAGGGCGTTGACGATCTCGTCGCGCCGCCTGTCCAGGCTGCGCAGGTACTCCAGTCGCTCCGCCAGCCGGCGCAGCACCTGGTCGTCCAGCGAGCCGGTGGCCTCCTTGCGGTAGCGGGCGATGAACGGTATCGTGTTGCCCGCGTCCAGCAGCTCGATCACGGCCTTGACCTGTTCGGGCCGCAGCGAGAATTCCCGCGCCAGCAGGGTCGTGTTGTCGCCGGTCATGGTCGTCTCCTCTTTCACGATTGGCTTTTTGATCATTATACCATTTCCGGCCTTCCCGTTCAACTGTGAGCGCTGCAAAAAAAGAATTGAACTGGCGGGAAATATGTGGTAGAATAAAAATGAAGATTCCCGTACACTGCTTACTTTGCCTTGCCGGGTTCGTCGGAATCCTTGGTCGACGATAGAAGGGGTGCTTCGACATGAAAAGAGCCTCCGGTTTTCTCGCGCGCATATTCGGCTTTGAAAAGCTGAGCAAATATGAGAGCGACTACCTGCACGACGCCAACATCCGCAGCTGCAGCTACATGGGCTTCATCGTCGTGCTGCTTGAGCTGTGGATGCTGATCCGGCAGACGTATTCAAAGATCATCCCGAAGTACCAGGCGGGCGGGGAGCTGTTCGACCTGTTGGTCAGGTACACGACCAAATACTGGCTGTTCCTGCTGATCGGCGTGGGGCTGATGCTGTTCTGCCTGTTCTACAGTCGGGATAAAAAGCTGTCGAAGGGGCGCTTCATCGCGCTGATGTCCGTCGGCACGGCCTGCATGCTCTACACGCTGGTGCTGAAGCTGGAGACGTTTACGGTCACGAGCGAGACGATCACCCCGGTGATGGCGGCCATCATGAACATCATGCTGGTCTCGGTGTACGTGTTCGTGTTTGTGATCGGCGCGGTCATCGACGCTTACGCCCTGTTCAAATACCTGAAAAACAAAAA
>JAFYBB010000155.1 GCA_017540445.1 Clostridia bacterium
ACTCCTTCCCGTGCGGGGGACCGGATTGCCACGTCGCTTCGCTCCTCGCAATGACATACGCGGCGGTCCCAGGCTATTCCTGTTCCCTGTTCCCTGTCCCCTGTTCCCGGCGGGCGCCGCATCGGCGCCCCTACTCCCTATTGCCTATTGCCTATTCCCTATTGCCTATTCCCTCGTGAAGCAGAACCCCTTCACCTGCACCTTCTCGCGCATCGCAAAGGCCACCGTCTGTTCGCCGACGAAGCGCTCCGGCAGCTTCCAGGTCTCGGCCTGGTAGGTGTTCCAGATGCTCTTCTTGTGGTAGCGCAGCCGGGCCACCCGGTGCCCGCCGTCGCGCGGGTCGCCCACCCACACGTCGATCTCCACCGGGTCGCCGCCCAGCTCGAAGATCGGTATCGTGATCTCGTCCGAGCCCACCGGGCCGAAGTCCACCCGGTGAAAGCCCACCATGCTCTCCCCGTCCCCGCCAAAGGCCACGCCCTTTTCGTTGCCGGAGGCGATGCTCCCGATGCTGAAGTCGTACAGGCCGCCGGCGATGAAGCCGTAGGGGTCCAGCTTCGGCGCGCCGAAGCCGGTCAGCGTCAGCTCGATCTGCGAAATCACCCGGGCATGGGGATAGCCGTTGTTCGCCACGGCCCGCAGCCACACCTGGCCGTCGCCCAGGCCCCGGACGGTCACGCCGTCCGGCGCGGGCAGCACCTGCGCCGCGGGACTTTCGATGCCCAGTGCGTTGACCGCGCTGTAGGCGATGGGCTGCGGGGCGGCGTTCTCAGGCAGCAGCCGGGCCTCAAACCGCGCCTCGGGGGCCTGGGGCGTCAATACCGCGCCGCCGGAGACGCGCCGCAGGTCGATGCGCCGCGCGCAGACGGGCGCCTCCCGCGGTTTCGCCGGTTCCACGCCCTGAAGCGCGCCGTGGCCGGGCCGCCCCTCGGCGGGCCGCACGGTCAGCTTCAGCGCCGCGCCCTTCAGGCCCGGGGCCTCGGCGCGGACCACGGCCTCCCCCGCCGCGTCCGTCGCGCCCACCATCGCCAGCAGCCTGCCGTTGAACAGGCAGCGGGCGTCCACCTTGTAGCCGTCCACGTCGGCGCTGTCCCCGTTGTCCAGGCCCAGCAGGCGGACGGGGCCCTCCACGCTCACCCGCACCCGGTCCGCGGCGTTTGACACCGGGCGGCCCTGCCCGTCCACGGCCCCGATGTCGATGAAGATCACGTCCTCGCCGTCAGACAGCAGCCAGTCGCGCGCCTCGGCCGCCAGCGTCAGCGCGGCGCTGTCGCCGTGGCTGTACACCGCGTCCCGGGCGATCTCATGGCCCTCCGCGTCCAGGGCCACGGCCTCCAGCACCCCCGGCGCGTAGGGCACGCGCCACCAGGCCACGCTGTTCTCCGGCACGCGCACATCGATCTCCCGCACGCCCAGCGATTCGCCGTTCAAAAGCAGCGCCACCCGCGCGCCGTTGGCATAGACCGGCACGTCGATCATCTGGCCTTCGTTCCAGTCCCAAGTGACGCCGATGTGGACCATCGGCTCCGGGTTCCACAGGGCCTTGACCTGGTAGTACACATCCTTGGGGAAGCCCGCGGTGTCGGCCATGCCGAAATAGCTGCTGCGGGTCGTGTAGGGGGTCGGCTCGCCGATGTAGTCGATGCCGCTCCACAGGAACTGGCCCATGCTGTAGGGGGTGTTCAGATCGCCGATGATGCAGCGGGCCATGTCCGGCGCGCCCCAGGCGGTGGTGCTGTTGCCCAGGGACGAGCACTGCATGTCCTCCTCGCAGATGATGTTCGCCGACGCCGGGAAGTGGTATACGCCGCGGCTGAACAGTATCGAGGAGGTCTCGCTGCCGTAGATCACCCAGTCCGGGTGGGCGGCGTGGTGGGCGGCGTAGAGCTTTTCGCCGTAGTTGTAGCCCGCCAGCTTCAACACGTCCGCGCAGCGCTGCGCGCCTTCCCAGGGCATGTAGTTGTTGCCGTGGGTGGCCCGGGCGTTGGCCTCCGGGTCCCACCTTTCCACCTCGGCCTTCAGCGCCGCGGTGAGGGTCGGGGCGTCCGGGGAGGCGTGGGTGTCGAAGATCTCGTTGCCGATGGACCACAGGATCACGCAGGGGTGGTTCCGGTCCCGCCGCACCCAGGCGCGCACGTCATCGCGCCAGCAGTCGTCGAAGAAGCGGGCGTAGTCGAGCTCGGTCTTGGGGATGCGCCACATGTCAAAGCCCTCGTCCACCACCAGCACGCCCATACGGTCGCACAGCTCCAGCGCCCGGGCGGCGGGCGGGTTGTGGGTGGTGCGCAGCGCGTTGGCGCCCATGCGCTTCATCAGCCGCAGCTGCCGGGCGAACGCCTCAGCGTTGAAGGCCGCCCCCAGCGCGCCCAGGTCGTGGTGCAGGCACACGCCCTTCAGCTTCACGTGCTCCCCGTTCAGAAAGAAGCCGCGGTCCGGGTCGAAGCGGGTCTGGCGCAGGCCCACCGCCAGCGCCTCGCGCTGGCCGCCAAAGTCCGCCGTCAGCGTGTAGAGATACGGCGAATCCGGACTCCACAGCCGGGGCTCGGGCACGGTCAGCTCGGCCCGCGCCACGTCGCCCTGGGCCAGCGCGACGGCCTCGCTCACGGTCCTTCCCCCGGCGTCCGACAGATGAAGGCGCACCTCGCCGCCTTCGCCCGGGCCTGCCAACTCCACGTCCACGCGCACGGTCCACGCGCCGCCCTCACCGGGCGCGGTGCGCACATACAGCCCGTCCGGCGCGATGTGCCGCGGGGGCAGCACATGCAGCGTCACGTCCCGGAACAGGCCCGCGCCGGAGTACCACCGGGAGTTGGGGCTGCGGTGGCGCACCAGCACCCGAAGCGCGTTGTCTCCGGGACGCATGAGGCCCGTCAGGTCCGCGTCGAAGGCCGTGTAGCCATAGCGGTGGGTGACGACCTTTTCGCCGTTCAGCAGCACGTCGCAGTCCATGTACACGCCGTCAAAGCGCACGCGCCAGGCGTACCGGTCGCAGTCCTCCGGCGCGCTCAGCGTGCGGCGGTACCAGCCGTCGGCGTCGGCGTACAGGTCGCCGGCGTCCCAAATCAGAAAGTCGTGGGGAACGGCCACCGGCCGCCACGCGGCCCCCGCCGCGTCGCCGCCCGGGGCGAGCCTTGCAAATTCCCAGCCGTCGTTGATCAGGCGTTTCATGGGCGCACTCCTATAGCACGAGCCCCCGCAGTGAATACAGGGGCTCGATGAGGTCGATTGTCAAGCCGTGGCCAGCGCCGGGGCGGATTTTTCCATCTCCTCCTCCAGCACGCGGTAGGCCACCTTGCCCACCAGCGTCTTGGGCAAATCGTCGCGGAACTCGATGTCGTAGGGCATGGCGTACTTCGCGATGTGCTTGCGGCAGTAGTCCATCAGCATCTCGCGGGTGGTCTCGGAGGGCTCGTAGCCCGGCTTGAGCACCACGAAGGCCTTGACCTTCTGCATCTTGTAGGGGTCGCGCACGCCGATCACGCAGCTCAGGTGCACGGCCTCGTGGGCGTCGAGTATGTTCTCGATCTGGGAGGGGTACACGTTGTAGCCGCTGGTGACGATCATGCGCTTGATGCGCTGGCGGAAGTAGATGAAGCCCTCGTCGTCCATCACGCCCAGGTCGCCGGTGTGGATCCAGGTCATGCCGTCGGCGTGCACGCGCCGGGTCTGGGCCGTCTCCTGGGGGTGCTTCACGTACTCCAGCATCACGGTGGGCCCGGCCAGGCAGATCTCGCCCTCCTCGCCGTAGGGGACCTCCTCCTCGGTGCCCACCTTCACGATCTTGTAGTAGGTGTCCGGGAAGGGGATGCCGATGGAGCCCTCCTTGGCCTTGGTCAGCGGGGTCAGGCACGAGGCGGTGACGCACTCGGTGGTGCCGTAGCCCTCGCGGACCTCGATCTTCGCGCCGTGGTCCTTCAGGAATTTGTCGAAGCGCTTCTTCAGCTCGGGCGGCAGGCTGTCGCCGCCGGAGAACACGCCCTTCAGGCAGCTGAGGTCCAGGTCGTCCAGGTTCGGGATGCGCAGCAGCGCCTCGTACAGCGTGGGCACGCCCGCGATGAAGTTGGGCTTGTACTTGCGCAGCAGCTGGGCGTAGGTCTGGGGCGTGAACCGGGGCACCAGTATGCAGCAGCCGCCGTTGGCCAGCATCGAATGGATGGACACGCCCAGGCCGAAGCCGTGGAACATGGGCATGATGGCCAGCATCTTGTCGCCCTCGTTGTAGATCGGGTTCGTCGCCACGATCTGCGCCGCCAGGGCGTTGAAGTTCAGGTTGGACAGCAGTATGCCCTTGGTGATGCCGGTGGTGCCGCCGCTGTACAGGATCACCGCCGGGTCGTTCGCGCCGCGGGGGACGGTGGGGTCGCCGGAAAAGGCCTTGCCGCCGGCGATGAAGTCCTTCCACAGCACCACGTCCGCGCCCTTGGGCACCTTCTTGATCTTGCGGCCCGAGGTCAGCGCGTAGCCGATCTTCATCAGCGGCTTCAGCGCGTCCTTCACGTTGGCGATGATCAGGTGCTTCAGGCACGGGGTGTTCTTGCGGATGCTGGCGAACTTGCCGTAGAACTGGTCCAGCGTCAGCGCCGCCACGGACTCGGAGTCGTTCAGGTAGAACTCGATCTCGCCCTCGGCGGACAGCGGATGCACCATGTTGGCGATGGCGCCGACCATGTTCACCGCGTAGAACATCACCACGGTCTGGGGCGCGTTGGGCATGCAGATGGTCACCTTGTCGCCCTCGCGGATGCCCAGCGCCCGCAGCGCCCGGGCGCACGCCTCGATCATGGCCTGCAGCCTGGGGTAGCTGATGTGGCTGCCCATGAACTCACAGGCCTCGGCGTCCGGGTATTTTTCCGCTATGCGGGCGACGGCCTGGGCCATCGTGCCCTGGAAGTAATCAAGGTGCATCGGCACGGTGCCCATCCAGGGCGCCCACGGCGTCTTTACAGCTTGCATCAGAAGTCAACCTCCTCATTGGCCGGGCGATCCAGCAGCTCGGGATTCTCGATCAGCCGCTTCACCAGCCGGATGGTCTTGGCGTAGTAGTATCCGTCGGCGATGCGCTCGTCCAGCGTGATGCCGATGGGCAGGATCTCGCGCATCTCAAAGGTGCCGTCCTCGTGGAACAGCGGCTTTTGGGTCATCTCGCCGATGATCACGAACACCGACGTGGTGCCCCAGTTGCTCAGGTGATGGTACCCGGCGTTCAGCTTGATGCTGCCCAGATTCGTCAGGAACACCGACGCGTAGTTCGGGTCGGCCTTGATCAGGTCGTAGGGCACGTGGCCGTAGAAGTCCAGCCGGTGCAGGCCCCACATCACGATCCGCATCAGCCAGCGGGGCAGGTGGGTGAACATCTCCATGCCCTTGGTGGAGTTGTCCATCACGTCGTCCCGGCGGCACTCGAAGATCTCCTGCATGATGCGCGCGTGCAGGCTGTCGATGGTGGTCTCCGGCGGGAACTTGATGAAGGCCAGGCCCTCTTCGCCGTTGTCCTTGAACTGCTTCTTCACCACGAAGCCCAGGCTCAGTTCGTCGCGCTGGTACAGCCGGCAGCCCTTGATGAAGCGGTTCATCTTGGGCCGAAGGGTCAAGGCCTTGACCACCGCCGCGCACACCGCGTGGAACACGGTATAGCGGTGGGCCTTGTCCAGGCCCTCGTTCTTCTTCTCCAGAAAGGCGTTCAGGTTGGTCAGGTCGAATTCCTCCTGAATAAACGCCTCGTTGTCCGCCCGGTTGGGATAGATATACGGTAAAAACCAATGCAGCGGGTCGATATCGCGAACCAGCGTCGCGTCGAATCGGTCTCCCCTGCGCTTCTTGATTTCTGCCATGCGATGCGCCCCCTTCAGCGTTCACATACATCGACAATCGCTTTATGCTATCACAGAAATGTTGAATAATCCAGCACGCATCCCTGAAAATGAACGGTTTTGCCCAGAAAAATCCATAAAATAACCGATATTTAAAGTAGCCCGGCTGTGGTAATATAATGATACAGGAAAAGGAAGGGAGCGATACCCGTCATGAAGCTGATGATCGCGTCGGACATCCACGGCTCCGCGAAGTGGTGCGAACGCATGCTAAGCGCCTGGCGCGCGGAAGGCGAGCCCCGGCTCGTGCTGCTGGGCGATCTGCTGTACCACGGCCCCCGCAACGACCTGCCGGCGGACTACGCCCCCAAGCGGGTGATCGAAATGCTGAACGCCGTCGCGCCGAACCTCCTGTGCGTGCGGGGCAACTGCGAGGCGGAGGTGGACCAGATGGTGCTTGATTTCCCGGTGATGGCCGACTACTGCGCGCTGCTCACAGACAACCATCTGATCTACGCCACCCACGGCCACGTGTACAATCCCGACAACCCGCCGCCGCTGCGCGAGGGCGACGCGCTGCTGTTCGGCCACACCCACGTGCCCCTCTTCCGCCGCGACCGGGGCCTCACCTTCATAAACCCCGGCTCGGTGTCCATCCCCAAACAAAACAGCCCTCACAGCTATGTCACGCTGGAGGGCGGGGTTGTGACGTGGAAGGATTTGGAGGGCGGGGCGTTTGACGCGAAGAGGGTGTGGGAGCAGGGAGCAGGCCGGGATTTTAAATAATCATGGGTTGTTTGCATCAATTCAGGGCTTGACAAAACCATATGTATATGATAAAATATATTTGTATCAAGCATAAATGGAGGGGATGGTCATGGATGACAGCGATCGGGAGTCGATGAAGCTCGCCAATCAGCTGTGCTTCCCGCTCTATGCCGCCGCGAGGAATGTGACCGGCCTGTATACGCCCTGGCTGAAGCCGCTGGGC
>JAFYBB010000156.1 GCA_017540445.1 Clostridia bacterium
AACACGATGGCCGGGGCGTTCTTCTTAGCCTGGTCGAACAGGTCGCGCACGCGGGAGGCGCCCACGCCCACGAACATCTCCACGAAGTCCGAACCGGAGATCGTGAAGAAGGGCACACCGGCCTCTCCGGCCACGGCCCGGGCCAGCAGCGTCTTGCCGGTGCCGGGAGGGCCCACAAGCAGCACACCCGTGGGGATCCGCGCGCCGACCTTGGTGAAGCGCTTCGGGTTCTTCAGGAACTGCACGATCTCCTGCAGCTCCTCCTTCTCCTCGTCCGCGCCGGCCACGTCCGCGAAGGTGACCTTGTTGGTGTTGGGGTCGGTCATGCGGGCGCGGGAGCGGCCGAAGCTCATCATGCCCTTGCCGCCGCCCGCCTGCTGGCGCATCAGGAAGTACCAGAGCAGGCCGAACAGCAGCATCGTCACCAGCAGCGGCACCCATTCCACCCACCAGGCGGGCTGGGCGGGCAGCTTCGACGTGATCTCAAAGTCGTATTCGGTGGGGCTGACCGCGCGGCCGAGCACCGCCTCGTAGATGGCGTTGACGTCGGCATAGAACTGCGCCTCGCTGGGGATGACGCACTCCATGTCGTAGTGGCCGGTCAGCTCCGCCGAGGCCAGGTTCTGTTCGGTGACGGCCAGCAGCGTGCTGGACTGTATGACGACCCGCCCCAGCGTGCGGTGCTGGGGATCGATGGTCTTCTTCGGCACCAGGTCGCTGCCCTTCAGGTCGGCCTCCACCCACTCCAGCAGCGTTGAATAGCTGATGGTCTGGGTGGTCGGCTGCGAGCCCTCGCTGAGCATGTGGACCATCAGCAGTATGACGGCCAGGATCAGCAGGTACATCAGCGGCCCCTGTAGCACTTTCCGTACGGGTTTCTTATCCAAATCCGTTTATCCTCTCTTTCGTTCAGTTGTTTTCGTATATTTCGGGCTTCAATACGCCGATGTAGGGCAGGTTGCGGTAGGCCTCGGCGTAGTCCAGGCCGTAGCCCACCACGAACTCGTTGCCCACCTCGAAGCCGTAGTAATTGCTCTTGAGCGTGATGCCCGGCGCGCGGCGGCTGGGCTTGTCCAGCAGCGTGCAGATGGCGATGGACGAAGCGCCGCGAGCGGCCAGCATCCGCGTGAGGTAGGTGAGCGTGAAGCCGGAATCGATGATGTCCTCCACGATGATCACGTGCTTGTTCTCGATGGAGGTGGACAGGTCCTTGCGGATCTCGACCTCGCCGCTGGACTTGGTGTGCTTGCCGTAGCTGGACACGGCCATGAAATCCATGGCCAGCTTGATGGGCATCGCGCGCAGCAGGTCGGTGTAGAACATCACCGCGCCCTTCAGTATGCAGACCATCGTGGGGTTCTTGTCCCGATAGTCGGCCGCGATCTGCGCGCCCATCTCGCGCACCCGTTTCTGGATCTGTTCCTCAGACAGCAATACCTTGGCGATGTCCTTTTCCATGGCTACAGCCTCCCGCTCATCATTTGTGGTTTTACAGCTCTATATCAAATTCGGTCTTGCAGCGCAGCGCCACGGCCCGCGCGGTGCCCGCGGTGAGGGCGGCTTCCGCGGCGATGCCCAGCCCGCAGGCCCAGAGCACCCGGTTGCCGTCGGCCACCAGCGGAATGCAGTCGCGCAGGGGCCGGTCGACCTTTTTGTCGGTCAGGTAGTCCGACAGCAGCCTGTCGTCGCAGCCCAGCGGGCGGATCCGGTCGCCGGGCCTTCGGGTGCGCAGCACCGCGCCATTAAGCGCGCCGGCGTCCAGCACCTGGCGCGTCTTGTCGTCGCGCACGGGCACGGGCGACGCGGGCTCGGCCTCGATCTCGCACAGCCCGGGCAGGCGGGTTTTGCCGTTCAGCCGAAGCGGCGCCTCGGGCATAGCCGGGGCCGCTTTGCGGAGAAAATAGAGCCCGCGGTGCCCCCGCTCCACCGTCAGATGCCCATTGACCTGGCAGACCCCGCGTTCAGCCTCCGCCAGCGCGGCGACGGCGTTCAGCTTGTCCCAGCCCAGGTCCTCGCCGCACAGCGCGCGGATCGCCCGCCGCATAAGCGCGGGCGGCGCGGGCGGCCTCAGGCTCAGGTACTGGCCGAAGGGGCCCGCGCTCAGCCGCTCGCCGAGCCACTGGCGCGCCTGCTCAGCCACGTAGTCGCTCTCGATGCGCGCCGATTGGGCGTAGCGGGCAACTGCCTCGGCGAACCGGGGATAGACCTTCTCCAGCGCCGGGATCGCGCACAGCCTGAGCGCGTTGCGGGGGTTGTCGGCCACGGCGTTGGTGGCGTCCTCCCGCCAACTCAGGCCGCGCCGGTTCAGGTAGTCGATGAGCTCCCGCTTGCGCAGCCACAGGAGCGGCCGGACCAGTTCGCCCGATGCGGCGGCCATGCCGGAAATCCCCTCGGGACCCGCGCCGCGGCCCAGGTGCATCAGCACCGTCTCGGCCTGGTCGTCCAGGTGGTGGGCCAGCGCGACGCAGTCCGCGCAAAGCCCGACGCGCAGCTGCCGGAGCCATTCGTGGCGCAGCCGCCGGGCGACGGTCTCCAGCCCCTCGCCGCTCTCGGCGGCCAGCGCGGGCACGTCCACGCGCCGCGCGTAGAAGGGGATGTCCAGCCTCTCGCACAGCGCGCGGCACCAGGCGGCGTCCTCGGCGCTCTCGGGCCGAATGCCGTGGTCCAGGTGCGCGGCGAACAGCGTCAGGCCGAGCGCCGGACGCGCCTCGGCCAGCATCGCGGTCAGCGCCACGGAATCCGCGCCGCCGGACAGCGCGATCAGCACGCGCCTGCCCCGAAGGTACGACAGGTCCGGCCCGACCCGCGGCATCGTAAAATCATCCACCATAACAGCTACTATTATAATCGGTCTGAAAAAATATAGCAACCGATTTTGCCCGCAAAACGGCATAAATGCTGTAAAAAGAGGTTAAAATCATGATATGCAGGAAATGATTGCCAGCCGCGCGGCCCGTGCGCCGCGGCGGCGGCGCGGCGCGGACGGCGACAAACATTCCCACCGCGCGGGGCATTTGCCAGCATAGCGGCGCCGCGATTCGGTCAAATTAGCGGATGGCTCGCGGCGCGGCGGTGCGGCAAAAATGGAAAAAACCGACAAACCGGGCCGGGGCCCCTGGGGGAGAAGGGAAACAAGGAGGAATGGTGCGATGGGGGAGAGAGTCAGGCGGCGGCTCTGCGGCGCGCTGGCCGCGGCGATGGCAATGCTCATGCTGTCGCCGCAGCTAACCGCGCTGACGGAGCTTCCGGATGAGATGGTGCTGGGCGCGGGCACGGTGACGGTGATACCGGCGACCACGGCGGTGCGGGCCGAGGCCACCGGCGAGGACGGCGCGATCGCGCATATAGAGGATGGCGGGGAGGACGGCGGCACGCTGACGCTGACCGCGGGGGACAGCGGCGAGGGCCGTCTGACCTTCCGGCTGCTGGGGCTGGTGCCCGTTCGGACGGTGAAGCTGTCGGTGAAGCCGGAGCGGGTGCTGGTGCCCGGCGGCCAGTCGGTGGGCGTGGCGATGACCACCGGCGGCGTGGTGGTGGTCGGCAATTCGGACCTGGGCAAGACGCCCAGCCCGGCGCGGCTGGCGGGGCTTCGGAGTGGGGACGTGATCCAGTGCGTCAACGGCGTGGATATCAGCGGCGCGGCCCAGCTGTCGGCCTGTCTTACGGACGGCGGGACGGCGCATCTGAAGGTGCTGCGCGACGGCAGCGTGATGGAGTGCGACGTCACCCCGGCCCGGGACGCCCGGGACGGCCGGTACCGGCTGGGGGCCTGGGTGCGGGACAGCACCGCAGGCGTGGGCACGCTGACCTACTATGACCCGCAGACCGGCGACTTCGGCGCGCTGGGCCACGCCATCACCGACGTGGATACCGGCGTGGTGATGTCGGTGGGCGAGGGCGAGATCTATGAAAACCGGGTGGTGGACGTCACGCCCAGCAAGGGCGGCGCGCCGGGCGAGCTGACCGGCGATTTCCTGGGCCAGACCGAGGCGCTGGGCGCCGTGGAGCGCAACTGCGAGTACGGCATATTCGGCCGGATGGCCGAGCCGGTGGGGAACGCGCTGTATCCCGAGGGCCTGCCGGTAGCGAGCCGCAGGCAGATTCACCCCGGCGCGGCGACGCTTTTGACCACCGTGGACGACGGGGGCGTGGGCGAGTACGCCTGCGAGATCGTGCGGCTGAGCGACGCGGCCCAGCCGGCGGCCCGAGCGCTGGTGATCCGCGTTACCGACCCCGACCTGCTGCAAAAGACGGGCGGCATCGTGCAGGGCATGTCCGGCAGCCCGCT
>JAFYBB010000157.1 GCA_017540445.1 Clostridia bacterium
AGCCCGCCCGTCATCTGCGCGAGCTGCGGCTTGAGGACATCTCCGGCTTCTCCGTCGGCGATACCATCAAGTGCGACGTGTTCGCGGAAGGCGATAAGATCGACGTCATCGGCACCAGCAAGGGCCACGGCTACAGCGGCGTCGTCCAGCGCTGGAACCAGCACACCGGCCCCATGGCGCACGGCTCCAAGTACCATCGCGGCGTGGGCTCCATGGGCGCCAACTCTGACCCGTCCCGCGTGTTCAAGAACAAGCACATGCCCGGCCAGTACGGCGGCGATCGCGTCACCGTGCAGAACCTGGAGATCGTCCAGGTGGACGCCGAGCGCAACCTGCTCATGATCAAGGGCGCGGTCCCCGGCGCGAACGGCAGCCTGGTGATCGTCCGCAACGCGGTCAAGGGTTAATAGGAGGACGCAATCATGGCAAACGTAAAGGTATTTAACATGCAGGGCTCCGCGGTCGGCGAGATCGCGCTCTCCGACGAGGTATTCGGCGTCGAGCCCCACGTTCCCTCGATGCACGCCATGGTGCGCGCCTACATGAACGCGCAGCGCCAGGGCACCCAGTCCGCCCTCACCCGCACCGAGGTGCGCGGCGGCGGCCGTAAGATCTATCGCCAGAAGGGCACCGGCAACGCGCGCCATCACGGCCGCAGGGCGCCCCAGTTCACCCACGGCGGCGTGGTGTTCGCGCCGAAGCCCCGCGACTATCGCATCAGCGTGCCCCGCAAGGTGCGCAGGCTGGCGATGAAGAGCGCGCTGTCCAGCAAGGCGGCCGAGCAGCAGATCATCGTGGTGGACAAGATCACCCTGACCGAGAGTGAAGCCAAGACCCGGAACATCGTCAAGATGCTCAAGGCGCTGGGCGCGGACAAGAAGGCGCTGATCGTGACCCGGGACGTGGAGCCCATGGTCGTGCGCGCCGCCGGCAACATCCAGGACGTCAAGACCACCTTCGTGGGCAGCCTGAACGTTGTGGACATTCTGAACTGCGACAAGTTCATCATTTCCCAGGACGCCGTGAAGCTGGTTGAGGAGGTTTATGCAGAATGAAGAGCGCATATGACATCATCATCAAGCCGGTTCTGACCGAGAAGTCCTATGCCGACATGGCCGAGAAGAAGTACACCTTCCAGGTGGCCGTCGGCGCCAACAAGACCGAGATCAAGCAGGCCCTCGAGTCCATCTTTGAGGGCGTGAAGATCGAATCCGTGAACACGATGCGCACGATCGGCAAGATCAAGCGCCAGGGCCGCTTCTCCGGCCGCACCCCCGAGATCAAGAAGGCCATCGTCACCCTGAAGAAGGATTCCAAGCCGATCCCGTTCTTCGAGGGCATGGCCGAGGAGGAATAACCCCTTTGAAATCCGCTTCAGCGGGTTTCCACAATGGCAAGGCCCGCCGAAAAAGGGCCAATCAAGGAAAGGGAGTAATGTAAAATGGCAATTCGAGTGTACAAGCCGACTTCGCCCGCGCGGCGCTTCATGTCGGTTCTGACCTTCGAAGAGGTCACCAAGAAGACGCCCGAGCGCTCGCTGGTCACCGACCTGCGCCACAGGGCCGGCCGCAACAACCAGGGCAAGATCACCGTCCGCCACCAGGGCGGCGGCGCGCGTCGCAAGTACCGCATCATCGACTTCAAGCGCCAGAAGGACGGCATCCCCGCCACCGTGAAGGCGATCGAGTACGATCCCAACCGCACCTGCTTCATCGCCCTGCTGGTCTACGCCGACGGCGAGAAGCGCTACATCCTGGCCCCCCTGGGCCTGAAGGTGGGCGACACCGTGATGTCCGGCCCCACCGCCGACATCAAGCCGGGCAACTGCCTGCCCATCGCCAACATCCCGCTGGGCACCCTGGTGCACAACATCGAGATCAAGATCGGCCGCGGCGGCCAGATGGTCCGCTCCGCCGGCACCGCCGCCCAGGTCATGGCGAAGGAGGGCGACTACGCCCAGATCCGCCTGCCCTCCGGCGAGGTGCGCAAGGTGTCCATGACGGCCCGCGCCACCATCGGCCAGGTCGGCAACACCGATCACAGCAACGTGCGCATCGGCAAGGCCGGCCGCAAGCGCCACATGGGCATCCGCCCCACCGTCCGCGGCGTGGTCATGAACCCGGTGGACCACCCCCACGGCGGCGGCGAAGGCCGCTCCCCGGTGGGCATGCCCGCTCCGATGTCCCCGTGGGGCAAGAAGACCCAGGGCGTCAAGACGCGCAAGCATCGCAAGTATTCGGACAAGCTGATCATCAGCCGTCCCAAGAAGAACAAGTAAGGCCTGAAAGGAGGCAAACCATATGAGCAGATCAGTCAAAAAGGGTCCCTTCATTCAGCCCGCGCTGCTCAAGCGCGTGCAGGAAATGAACGCCAGCGGCGACAAGAAGGTTCTGAAGACCTGGTCCCGCGCATCCACGATCTTCCCGGATTTCATCGGTCACACGGTTGCCGTCCATGACGGCCGCAAGCATGTTCCGGTCTATGTAACCGAGGATATGGTCGGACACAAGTTCGGCGAATTCGCCCCCACCCGTACCTTCAGGGGACACGCCGGTGAAAAAGCGTCAACCCGCAAGTAACGGAAGGAGAGAAAAGATATGGCAACTCGTGTTAAAGAGAAGGCCGCGGCGCGCCAGGCCAATGCCGACAAGCGCCCCCGCGCGACTGCCAAGTACGTCCGCGTAGCGCCCCGCAAGGCGAAGATCGTTGTGGATCTGATCCGCGGCAAGCAGGTAGACGACGCGCTGGCAATCCTCATGTATACGCCCAAGAGCGCAGCTCCCGTGGTTGAAAAACTGCTGAACAGCGCGATCGCGAACGCAGAAGTCAAGGAGCTGGACCGCTCCAGCCTGTATGTCGCAGAGGTGTACGCCAATCAGGGCCCGACCCTCAAGCGCTATTGGGCGCGTTCCCACGGTCGTGCCGACATGATCAAGAAGCACACCAGCCACATTACGATCGTGCTCGACCAGAAGTGAGGGAGGATATAAAATGGGACAGAAAGTTAATCCCCACGGCGCTCGCGTTGGTGTCATCCTGGACTGGAGCACCAAATGGTACGCTGGCAAAAAGGATTTTTCCAACAACCTGATTGAAGACTACAACATCCGCAAGCTCGTTCCGAAGCTGATCGACGACTTCGGCAAGCAGCGCGGCGGCGCCGTGAAGGAAAAGCGTGACTTCCGCGGCGCGAACCCCAGCATCTCCCGCATCGACGTGCATCGCGCGGGCACCAAGCTGCACATCACCGTGTACACCGCCAAGCCCGGCGTCGTGATCGGCCAGGGCGGCCAGGGCGTCGAGTTCCTGAAGAAGGGCCTCGAGGACTACACCGGCCGTCAGGTGCAGCTGGACATCATGGAGATCAAGAACCCCGATTGCGACGCCCAGCTGGTGGCCGACAGCATCGCCGAGCAGCTGGAGAGGCGCATCTCCTTCCGCCGCGCCATGAAGCAGGCCATCTCCCGCTCCATGAAGGCCGGCGCCAAGGGCATCAAGACCTCCGTCTCCGGCCGCCTGGGCGGCGCGGACATCGCCCGCTCCGAAGGCTATCACGAAGGCTCCATCCCGCTGCAGACCCTGCGCGCCAACATCGACTACGGCTTCTGCGAGGCCAGGACGACCTACGGCCGCATCGGCGTCAAGGTGTGGATCTACAAGGGCCAGGTGCTGCCCCAGAACGGCAAGAAGGTTCTGCAGGGCTATACCGACATCAAGAGCCCGTTTGCCGGTCGCTCCGACCGCAGGCGCGGCGACAGGAACGACCGCGGTCCGCGCGGTGAGCGCAGGGAGCGCACCGAGCGCCCCGAGCGCAAGGAAGGAGGCAACTAAGCAATGCTGATGCCCAAGAGAGTCAAGCACCGCAAGCAGCAGCGCGGTCGCATGAAGGGTAAGGCCCAGCGCGGCAACTTTATCGCCTACGGCGAGTTCGGCCTCGTGGCGACCCAGCCCGGCTGGGTGACCTCCAACCAGATCGAGGCTGCCCGTCAGGCCATGACCCGTCGCACCAAGCGCGGCGGCCAGGTCTGGATCAAGATTTTCCCCGACAAGCCCATCACCGCCAAGCCCGCTGAGACCCGAATGGGTTCCGGCAAGGGCGCTCCGGAGTACTGGGTGAGCGTCGTCAAGCCCGGCCGCGTGCTGTTTGAGATGGCCGGCATCCCCGAAGAGACGGCCCGCGAGGCCCTGCGCCTGGCCGCCCACAAGCTGCCCATCACGACCAAGTTCATCAAGAAGGAAGCCGTGAAGGAAGCTGCCGAAACCGAGATAGGTGGTGAAGAGCAATGAAAACCAAGGACGAACTGAAGGCCCTGCAGGCCAAGACCATGGCTGAGCTCGACACCGATCTGAAGGACAAGAAGAGCGAGCTGTTCAACCTGCGCTTCCAGCTGGCGACCGGCCAGCTGCAGAACACCGCAGCCATCCGCGACTGCAAGAAGAGCATCGCGCGGGTCAAGACCGTCATCCGCCAGCGCCAGCTGGCCGAAAAGGCGTAACGCGAAAGGAGGCAACTGAAAATGGCTGAAGTAAGAGGCATGCGCAAGACTCGTACCGGCGTGGTTGTTTCCGACAAGATGGACAAGACCATCGTCGTCGCGATTCGCACCCGCGTCAAGCATCCCCTGTACGGCAAGATCATGAACCGTACCAGCAAGATCAAGGCCCACGACGAAGAGAATCAGTGCGGCGTCGGCGATACCGTGAAGATCATGGAGACCCGCCCGCTGTCCAAGGACAAGCACTGGCGCCTCGTGGAGATCATCGAAAAGGCGAAGTAAGCCGCCGAAAACCCAAGGAGGAAGAAAAATATGATTCAGCCTCAAACCCGTTTGAAGGTAGCCGATAATTCCGGCGCAAAGGAAATCATGTGCTTCCGCGTGCTGGGCGGCTCTTTCCGCCGCACCGGCAGCGTGGGCGATGTGATCGTCGCTTCCGTCAAGAGCGCCACCCCCGGCGGCGCCGTGAAGAAGGGCGAGGTCGTCAAGGCCGTCATCGTCCGCACGCGCAAGCAGTACCGCCGTCCCGACGGCACCTATATCCGCTTTGACGACAATGCCGCCGTCATCATCAACGAACAGAAGCAGCCCAGGGGCACCCGCATCTTTGGGCCCGTGGCTCGCGAGCTCCGCGAAAAGGATTATATGAAGATCGTTTCGCTGGCGCCCGAAGTGCTTTAATGGAGGTGCTACCATGGCAGTGAAGCTCAAGGTAAAGGTCGGCGATACCGTCAAGGTCATCTCCGGCGAGGACAAGAACAAGAAGGAAAATACCGGCAAGGTTCAGAAGGTCTTCCCCGAGACCGGCCGGATCATCGTCGAAGGCATCAACCTGGTGAAGAAGCACCAGAAGCCCCGCGGACAGGGCATGCCCGGCGGCATCATCGAAAAGGAAGCGCCCATCGACGCCTCCAACGTGATGGTGATCTGCCCCAAGTGCGGCAAGCCCACGCGCATCGGCCATGTGTTCGTCGAGGGCGAAGGCAAGGCCTCTCGCCGCAAGCGCCGCGTGTGCAAGCAGTGCAAAGCGGTCTTTGACAACTGATGTTAAGGGAGGATTGGCACTGTGGCAAGATTAAAGGATAAGTACCGCGCGGAGGTCGTGCCGGCGCTGAAGCAGCGCTTCGACTACAAGAACGTCATGGAGATCCCGCGCCTGGAGAAGATCGTTATCAACATGGGCCTGGGCGATTGCAAGGACAACGCCAAGGCGCTGGAGCTGGCCGTCGAGGAGCTGACCACCATCGCGGGTCAGAAGCCCCTGGTGACCAAGGCCAAGAAGTCCATCGCGAACTTCAAGCTGCGCTCCGGCATGAACGTCGGCGCGAAGGTCACCCTGCGCGGCGACAGGATGTATGAGTTCGCCGACAAGCTTGTGAGCATCGTGCTGCCCCGCGTGCGCGACTTCCGCGGCGTGTCCACCAAGGCCTTCGACGGCCGCGGCAACTACAGCCTGGGCGTTCGCGAGCAGCTGATTTTCCCCGAGATCGAGTACGACAAGGTTGAAAAGATCCGCGGCATGGAGATGATTTTCGTCACCACCGCCAAGACCGACGAGGAAGCCAGGGAACTGCTCCGCCTTCTGGGCATGCCGTTCCAGCAGGCCTGATTGAAGGAGGAAATTCAACGTGGCTAAGACAAGCATGAAGATCAAGCAGGCGAGGCCCGCGAAGTTCTCGACCCGCGCCTATACCCGCTGCCGCATCTGCGGTCGGCCCCATTCCGTGCTGCGCAAGTACGGCGTGTGCCGCATCTGCTTCCGCGAACTGGCCTACGCGGGCCAGATCCCGGGCATTCGCAAGGCCAGCTGGTAATCCGGCAGTTTAAGGAGGTAACGAAATGGCTGTTATTAATGATCCCATCGCGGATATGCTCACCAGGATCCGCAATGGCCTGATTGCCAGACACGACAGCGTGACGGTGCCCGCTTCCAACATGAAGAAGGCCATCGCCAAGATTCTGCTGGACGAAGGCTACATCAAGTCGGTTGACTATATTGATGACGGCGTAC
This sequence comes from Clostridia bacterium, assembly GCA_017540445.1. GTDB lineage: Bacteria > Bacillota > Clostridia > Christensenellales > Aristaeellaceae > UBA2862. The sequence goes on from JAFYBB010000157.1 coordinate 6,508, forward strand.
AGGGACAGATCAAGATCGCCCTGAAGTACGTGCAGGGCAAGGAATCCGTCATCAAGGGCCTCAAGCGCATCTCCAAGCCCGGACTGCGCGTTTACGCCAGGAACAACGAGATCCCGAAGGTCCTGGGCGGCCTGGGTATCGCCATCGTGTCCACGTCCAAGGGCGTGATGACCGATAAGGAGGCCCGCAACGCGGGCGTCGGCGGCGAAGTTCTGGCCTATATCTGGTAATAATGTTGGAGGTGCAATAGAATGAGTCGAATCGGTAGACTTCCGATTCAGGTGCCCGCCGGCGTGACCGTGACCATCGCGGACGACAACACCGTGACCGTCAAGGGCCCCAAGGGCGAACTGAGTCAGAAGGTAAATAAGGATATCAAGGTCGAACAGGTCGGCGCCGAGGTGCTCGTGTCCCGCCCGTCCGACAGCAAGCCCCACCGCTCGATGCATGGTTTGTACCGGTCTCTGATCAACAACATGGTCACCGGCGTGACCAAGGGTTTTGAGAAGGGCTTGGAGATCCAGGGCGTCGGCTGGCGTGTCGCCGAATGGAACAAGAACCAGCTGACCATCGCCATCGGTTACTCGCATCCCGTGATCGTGGACGCCCCCCAGGGCATCGAGTTCGACGTGGACAAGAGCAACGTGAAGATCACCGTGAAGGGCATCGACAAGCAGCTGGTCGGCGCCGTGGCCGCGGACATCCGCGCCATCCGCAAGCCTGAGCCGTACCACGGCAAGGGCATCCGCTATGACGGTGAGTACGTGCGTCACAAGGAAGGCAAGGCCGGTAAGAAGTAATGAGGGAGGTAACCGCAAATGTTTAACAAGCGTGACCGCAACGAGGTTCGCAAGATCCGTCACGAGCGCGTGCGCAAAAAGATCAGCGGGACGCCCGCTCGTCCCCGGCTTTGCGTATTTCGCAGCAACAAGCACATCTATGCTCAGGTCATTGACGACGTAGCCGGCAACACCCTGGCCGCGGCGAGCACCGTCGAAAAGGAGATCGCCGCTCAGCTGGGCGAGGTCGACAAGAAGGGCGAGGCCCGCCTGGTCGGCAAGATCGTCGCTGAGCGCGCCGTCAAGGCCGGCATCAAGGAAGTCGTCTTTGATCGCGGCGGCTATATCTACACCGGTCGCGTGGCCGAGCTTGCAGCCGGCGCCCGCGAAGGCGGTCTGGACTTCTGATTTAGGAGGGTAAATAGCAATGCAGCGCAGAGAAGAAGACAACAGGTATTTGGAAAAGCTGGTTGCCGTCAATCGCGTGTCCAAGACCGTCAAGGGCGGCCGCAACATGCGGTTCTCCGCACTGATGGTGGTGGGCGATACCGAGAACCCCGGCACCGTCGGCTGTGGCATGGGCAAGGCGGTTGAAATCCCCGAGGCCATTCGCAAGGGCCTGGAGGACGCCAAGAAGTCCATGATCACCATCCCGCTGAACGGCACCACGATTCCCCACGAGGTGGTGGGCGTGTTCGGCACCGGCAAGGTGAAGATGCTGCCCGCTCCCGAGGGCACCGGCGTGATCGCCGGCGGCCCGGTGCGCGCTGTCCTGGAGGCCGCCGGCATCAAGGACATCGTGACCAAGAGCATCGGCTCCAACAACAAGATCAACATGGTTCGCGCCACCCTGGCGGGCCTGAAGCAGCTTCGCAGCGCCGAACAGGTCGCGGCCATGCGCGGCAAGACGGTTGAAGAGCTGCTCGGTTAAGGGGGTACAACGATATGAAGCTTAAGATTACGCAGACCAAGTCCACCATCGCGTGCCTGAAGGATCAGATCGCCACCATCGAGGCGCTGGGCCTCCATCACATCGGCCACACCGTCGTGAAGGAAGACAACCCCGCCGTCCGCGGCATGATCTTCAAGGTCAAGCACATGGTCAAGGTCGAAGAGATTCAGTAATAAGGAGGTCCGCCAAACATGAAACTTCATGATCTCAAACCCGCCGTGGGCGCAACCACGGCCCCGAAGCGCCTGGGGCGCGGCACGGGTTCCGGTCTGGGCAAGACCTCCGGCAAAGGCCACAAGGGCGCGAAGGCCCGCTCCGGCGGCGGCAAGCGGCCCGGCTTCGAGGGCGGCCAGATGCCCCTGACCATGCGCCTGCCCAAGCGCGGGTTCACCAACAAGTGGCGCGTGGAGTACGCGACGGTGAACGTCGACCGACTCAACATCTTTGAGGACGGCGAGGTCGTCTCCCCGGTGGAGCTGATCCAGGCCGGCATCCTGAAGAACGTTCAGGACGGCGTGAAGATCCTCGGCAACGGCGAAATCACCAAAAAGCTGACCGTGCAGGCGAACAAGTTCACCGCCACGGCCAAGGAGAAGATCGAGGCGGCAGGCGGGAAAGTAGAGGTGTTCTGATATGCTTGAGACATTGAAGAACGCTTGGAAGATCGCCGAGCTTCGCAAAAAGATCCTCTACACGCTGGGTATGCTGCTGATCTACCGGCTGCTGTGCTACGTGCCCACCCCGGGCGTCAACACCAGCCTGATCGCATCGGCGCTGGAGAAGTACTCCCTGCTGGGCTTCATCAATTCGATGACCGGCTCCGACCTTTCCAACTACACCATCATGGCGATGGGCATCACCCCGTACATCAACGCGAGCATCATCATGCAGCTGCTGTGCGTGGCCATCCCGAAGCTGGAGGAGATGCAGAAGGAAGGCGAGGAGGGCCGCAAGAAGATCGCGCAGATCACCCGTTACGTCACCGTGGGCCTGGGCTTCGTTCAGGCCATCGCGCTGACCATCGGCCTGCACGCCAACGCCACCAACGGCTTCCTGGGCCTGATCACCATCGGCTTCTGCCTGGCGGCCGGCACCGCGATCGCCATGTGGATGGGCGAGCGCATCACCGAGAACGGCATCGGCAACGGCATCAGCCTGCTGATCTTTGCCGGTATCATCTCCAACCTGGCCCGCAGCGTGGGCACCAATATCTACAACATCTTCACCCATCCCGAAGCGGTCAGCATCCCCGCGGTCATCGCTTCCCTGGTGGTGTTCATCATCCTGGTGGTGGGCATCGTGCTGGTGGACCTGGCCGAGCGCCGCATCCGCATCCAGTATGCCAAGCGCATGGTGGGCCGGAAGATGTACGGCGGCCAGAGCACCCACATCCCGCTGAAGCTGAACGCTTCCGGCGTGCTGCCGCTGATCTTCGCCAACGCGATCATGCAGTTCCCGGCCACCATACTGGCGTTCTTCCCGAACTCCGGCGCGAACGCCTGGTGGACCGCGCACGTCAGCTCCACGCACCTGCTGTATCAGTTGATCTTCGCGCTGATGATCTTCGGGTTCACGTTCTTCTACTCTGAGATCTCCTTCAACCCGGTGGAGATCGCGAAGAACATCCAGAACAACGGCGGCATGATCCCCGGCATTCGCCAGGGCAAGCCCACCAGCGACTACATCAAGAAGATCACCCACCGCATCACCATGTTCGGCGCCATCTACCTGGCCGTGCTGGCCGTGATCCCGATGATCATCTACTCCATTGCCGGCGTGAGCCTGCCCTTCGCGGCGTCCTCGCTGCTGATCGCGGTGTCGGTCGCGATGGAGACCATGCGCGAGCTGGAGAGCCAGATGCTGATGCGTCACTACAAGGGCTTCCTGAACTGACCGACTTCAATTATGGAGGAAACCGTATGAAGCTGATCTTTCTGGGCCCTCCCGGAGCCGGGAAGGGCACTCAGGCAGCCGGTGTGAGCGCGCACCTGGGCGTGCCGCACATTTCGACGGGCGACATGTTCCGCTCGGCCATCAAGAACCAGACCCCCACGGGCCTGGAGGCCAAGCGCTACATGGACGCCGGCGAACTGGTACCCGACAGCGTGACCATCGCCATGGTGCGCGAGCGCCTGTCGATGGACGACTGCGCCAACGGGTATCTGCTGGATGGTTTTCCCCGCACGGTGGATCAGGCGATCGCGCTGGATTCGATCAGCGTGCCCGACGCCGTGGTGGATATCGACGTTCCCGACGAGCGGCTGCTCAGCCGCTTGACGGGGCGCCGGATCTGTGGCAAGTGCCAAGGCACCTTCCACATTTCCAAGCTGACTGACGACAAGACTTGCCCCGTCTGCGGCGGCGAGCTCTATCAGCGCAACGACGACAAGCCCGAGACGATCTCCACACGGCTGAAGGCCTA
>JAFYBB010000158.1 GCA_017540445.1 Clostridia bacterium
CGGTTCCGGGGAATTCCAGGCCCAGGTCCGGGCGCTGCTGGCCGCGCTGACCGGCCCGCGCCGCCCGCCGCTGGACAGGCTGACCGTGGGGGCGTCGACGCTGAAGCCGTCGCCCAAGCTGTGTGACAACGGCCTCGGCGGCTTCGCGGCGGGGTCGGACGGGGCCTATCTGATCGACGTGGGCCCGGAGGGCCTGCCGCCCGCGCCGTGGTGCGACCTGCTGGCGAACGAGCGGGGCGGACTGCTGCTGTCCGAGCGGGGCGGCGGCTTCTTCTGGCAGGGCAACAGCCGAAGCGGGCGGCTGACGCCCTACGGCAACGACGCGCTTCGGGAAGGCTGGGGGCTGATGCTGTACCTGGCGGACCCCGCGCGGGGCGAGGCGCTGCGCCTGCTGCCCGGGGAGCGAGCGCAGGTCCCCTTCCGGGTGCGCTATGACGACCGGGAGATCACCTACAGCTTCGAGACCCGGCGGCTGGGCGGCCGGGTGCGCTTCGCCATGCACCCGGAGCGCCCCGAGGCGCAGGTGGAGGTGGCGCTTGAAAACCGGGCGCTGCGGGGCGAGGCCTTCCGGCTGACCGGCTTCGTGGATTGGCTGATGGGCACGGACCGCCGGGACAGCGCGCTTTTGAACTGCTGGTTCGAGGACGGCGCGCTGCTGGCCACAGGGGCCATGGACGGCGCGGGCTATTTTGCCGCGGCGGACGCCTGGGCCCAGTCCGGCGGCGGGCGCTGCGCGTTCCTCGGCCGGGGCAGTCTCTGCGCACCGGAGGGCCTGGCGGAGGCCGCGGGCGGCGAGGGCTGGCGGCTGGACGTGCCGCTGCGGCTGCGCCGGGGCGAGCGCTGCGCGCTGCGGCTGGCCCTGGGCTGGGAAAAGGACGTGGCGTCGGCCCGGGCGCGGGTGCGCTCGCTTCGGACGTCGCCGCCCGCCCCGCCCGCGCCCGCCTGCCGCGGCCCGGTGTTCGACACGCCGGACCCGGCGCTGAACGCGCTGGCGAACGGCTTTCTGCTGCACCAGGTCCGCGCCTCCCGGGTGCTGGGCCGCACGGGCCTCTGCCAGCCCGGCGGGGCCTGGGGCTTCCGGGACCAGCTGCAGGACATGCTGGCGCTGATGCACGCCGAGCCCCGCCTGGCGCGGGCGCACCTGCTGCGCTGCGCCGCCCACCAGTTTGAGGACGGCGACGTGATGCACTGGTGGCACGAGCCCGCCCTGGGCGTGCGCACGCGCGTGTCGGACGACATGCTGTTTTTGCCCTGGGTCGCGGCGGCCTACGTCGCGCACACCGGCGACGGGTCGGTGCTGGACGCCCGCGTGCCCTATCTTGAAAACGTGCGGATTCCCGAGGGCCGGGAGGACGTGTTCCGGCCGATGCGCCCCGGCAGTGTGGCGGGCACGCTCCACGAGCACTGCATGCGCGCCTTCCGGCGGGCGGCGCGCACCGGCGCCCACGGCCTGCTGCTGATGGGCGCGGGGGACTGGAACGACGGCATGAACCGGATCGGCGCGAAGGGGCGCGGCGAGAGCGTGTGGCTGTCGGAGTTCGCCATCGCCTGCGCGGACGCCTACCGGCCTCTGATCCGGGACCCGGAAGAGCGGGCCTGGCTGTGGGCGCTGTCCGAGCGGCTGCGCCAGGCGGTGGAGCGCCACGGCTGGGACGGTGGGTGGTATTTGCGCGCCTACGACGACGCCGGCGCGCCGGTGGGCAGCGCGGGCGCGGCGGAGTGCCGCATCGACGCCATCTCCCAGGCCTGGGCCGTGCTGGCCGGGCTGGACCCCGCGCGCTGCAAAAGCGCGATGGACGCGGCCTGGGAGATGCTCGTCGACGGAGACGCGGGCCTCATCCGCCTGCTGACCCCGCCCTTTGCGGGCCGGACGGCGGACCCGGGCTACATCCGGGGCTATCCGCCCGGCGTGCGGGAGAACGGCGGCCAGTACACCCACGGGGCGCTGTGGCTGCTGCTGGCCCTGATCCGCATGGGGGACGGGGCGCGCGCCCACAGGGCGCTTCGGATGCTTCTGCCGTACAACCACGCCGACACGCCCGAGGCCGTGCAGCGCTACCGGGTGGAGCCCTACGTGATGGCGGCGGACGTGTACGACCTGAAGGACTTCCGGGGCCGGGGCGGCTGGACCTGGTACACCGGCTCGGCGGGCTGGATGTACAACTGCCTGCTGGCGCTCATGGGCTACCAGCGCCGGGGCGAGCGCGTGCGGCTGAACGCCCTGCTGGGCGACTGGCCCGCCGCCGCGCTGACCGTGCCCTTCGGCAAGAGCGCCTACCGGCTGGTGTGCGAAAAAAACGCCGCCCGCGTGACGCTGGACGGCGTGGAGGTCGACGACGCTTTTATTCAGATGATCGACGACGGAAAGGCGCACACGGCGCGGTTCCCGGCGCGGGAACAGGAATGAGGAATGAGGAGTGAGAAATGAAGGGCTACATCGGCTTGAACCCCTCTCCCAGCACCTCGTAGGCCTTGTTGGCGATCACGAAGGCCTTCGGGTCCACCTCGAATATGATCCGGCGCAGCCGCATGGCCTCGAAGCGGTTCACCACGCACAGCAGCACCCGCTTGTGGGCGTGGCTGTACATGCCCATGGCCTCCAGCGCGGTGACGCCCCGGTCCATGTCGCGCAGTATGCGCTCGGCGATGGCCTCGCTGTTGTCGGAGATGATGAAGTACGAGTGGGCGGAGTTCGGGCCCTCCAGCACCAGGTCGATCAGCACGTTGCACAGAAAGGTGCTGATCAGGCCGTACATGGCGGCCTGGGGCTCGAAGGCGAAGGCGCTGGCGATGATCACCAGGCCGTCGAAGAAGAATATGGCGTAGCTGACCTTCAGCATCGGGATCACCCGGTGCAAAAGCGACGCCAGCATGTCCGTGCCGCCGGTGGTGGCGTTGCCCCGCAGCACCAGGCCCAGCCCGATGCCGCTGATTGCGCCGCCGTAGATGGCCGCCAGCAGCAGATCGTCGGTGGCCCGGGGCAGCGGGATGTGGTCGATCAAAAGCGACAGCAGCAGCATCGCGATCAGCGAGCGCACGCCGAAGCGCAGGCCCATTGACCGCATCGAAACCAGAAACAGCGGCACGTTCAGCACGATGTTCACCGTGCCCACGCCGACGCCCAGCGCGTGGTTCAGCAGCTGGCCCACGCCGGTGAAGCCGCCGTTGACCACCTGATTGGGGATCAGGTACATCCGGTAGCCCACCGAGGCGATCAGCAGGCCGACGATGATGAACAGGCTGTTTTTCAGTTCCGAGCGCACGCTTGCCTTCATCCGTATAACCTCCTCCGCGCAGCCAGCATATTGTAACACATCCGGCGCGCGATTTCAATTGGAACGCAACGCATTGCCGTGGCATAGTGATACCATAGGCCGATGGATCGGCCAATAACCGGCGCGCGAAGCCATTCGCCGCGCCGACGGAAAGGCGTTGTCACTATGGTCTATGAGAGCATGCCACTGTATCCCGCCCTGAGGCCGGATTGCGGCGGGGACGCCTGCGTGCGCTTCCCCGTGTTCGGCGGCGGCGCGGGGGAGGAGGCCCGCCCCATCGACGAGAGCCGGTGCCGCAGGGTCTGGATCGAGAACCCCTGCCGCCCGGGGGAGGTGGCCGAGGTGTTGCTGAGCGTGGACGGGTGCGGGAACCTGGTGGTCTGCGTGCGCCGCGAGGGGGAGGGCCGCCGCTGCTGCCGCCCGCCGAAGCCGCGCCCCTGCCCGCCGCCCTGCCCGTCCCCCTGTCCGCCGCCCTGCCCGCCGTCCCGGCCCCGCTGCGACGGCCGAAGGGGCAGACTGTACGGAAGCTGGTAGCGTGAAAGCGGTTGGAGGGACGGTTCCTCCAACCGCTTTTTTGCGCGCATATTCCTTTCACAGCCCGCATATATACTGTCGAATCGAACCACGAAAGGAAGGTTTTTATGGACAGGATACGCGTAATGCTGGCGGACGACAATCTGAATATACTGAAGGTATTGTCGGATTATCTGGGCCGCAAGCCGGACATCGAGCTCGTGGCGGCGGTCTCCGACGGGGTGGAGATCCCGGACGCCGTGCGCCAGTACGCGCCGGAGATCCTGGTGATGGACATCATCATGCCCCGGCGGGACGGCTTCATGACGCTGGAGGCCCTGAACGGCATGGACCCGTCCCTCAGGCCCAAGGTGATCGTGCTGACCGGCCTGGCGCGGGACGACTTCATCATGCGGGCGATCCGGCTGGGCGCCAGCTACTACATGGTCAAACCCTTCGACATGAACCTGCTGTACGAGCGCATCGTGGAGATCGCCCGGGAGCAGCTGCAGAGCGCGTCCGTTTCCCAAACCGCCGAGGGCCGGGAGGAGTCCGTGGACGAGCAGATCACGAACCTGTTTCTGACGCTGGGGATACCGGCGCACATCAAGGGCTATCAGTATCTGCGGGAGGCCGTGCGCATGGTGATGGAGAACCACGACGTGATCAACCGCATCACCAAGGAGCTGTACCCGGGCATCGCCCGCAAGTTCGACACCACCGCCAGCAAGGTGGAGCGGGCCATGCGCCACGCCATCGAGGTGGCCTGGACCCGGGGGCGGCTGGACGCGGTGAACCAGATGTACGGCTACCGGGTGTTCGCCCGGGAGGACAAGCCCACCAACGGCGAATTCATCGCCCTGGTGTCCGACAAGCTGACCGTGAAGAAGACGGCAAAGCACGCGGCACCAAGGCTGAAGGTTCAGTACGTCTTGGCTCAGAGTTCCTCACACGCGAAGATATTAACGCGCGTTA
>JAFYBB010000159.1 GCA_017540445.1 Clostridia bacterium
CAGGGGGCCAGCACCTGTACGATATTCAGCACCGATTCCGGGCAGGCCACGGTGACCAGTCCCACACCGGAGCGCAGCGCCGCGCCGGCGCACATGGCGGCGGCCCCGGCCATGCCGGCGGAGCCGGCCACGATCAGCAGGTGCCCGTTCCGGTTCTTGTGGGCGTTGCGGGGCTTCGGCGGCAGCGCGCGCCGGGCGTCGGCGGGTTCCATCAGCGCGGCGAGGCCGTCGGGCAGGAATTCGGGCGGTATGCCGATGTCCGCGGCCTCGATTTCGCCGCACACATCCAGTCCGTCGCCCAGGCGCAGCCCGGTCTTCTCCAGCTGGAACGTGACGGTCATGTCGGCGCGGACGCAGGGCGAAAGGGCCGCGCCGCTCAGCCCGTTCAGCCCCGAGGGGATGTCCACGGCCACCACGGCGGCGCCCCGCCCGCGGTCGCGGTTCATCCGGTCGATCAGCGCGGCTGCGCCGCCCTCCGGGGCGCGGGACAGGCCCGTGCCGTACAGCGCGTCCACCCACACGTCCGGGGCCTCCGGCGCGCCGTCGGGGCAAAGCTCCGGTATGCCGGCGGCCAGGGCCAGCGCGCGGTTCTTCACCGCGTCCGGCGACGCGGGCGGCGCGGCGGGGAACAGCGCGCAGCGCCCGCCGGCCCAGGCGTACATCCGGGCGCAGGCGTAGCCGTCGCCGCCGTTGCCGCCCGGCCCGCAGGCGAAGTACACCCGCCGGTTCGGCCCGTACCGCTTCAGCAGGGCGTCGCACAGCGCCCGGGCCGCCCGCTCCATCAGCGCGATGGAGGGCGTGCCGGTCTCGGCGAAGTAGCGCCGTTCCAAGTCGCGCATCTGCGCGGGGGTGATCATCGGCTTCATGGCGTGCCCTGCGCCTCCCCTTCGATGACGGCCGTCGCGGCGGCCATGCCCTTTTCATGCGTCACGGACACCCAGATCCGCGGCTTGTACGGCCCGGCCAGCGCGTTGGCCCGCGCCCGCGCCCCCTCGTACAGCGCGCACAGGGGCCGCCCCGCGATGTCCGGCGTGATCTCGATGTCCCCGGGCCCAAAGCCCGCGAAGCCGGTGCCCAGCGCCTTGGCCACGGCCTCCTTGGCCGCGAACAGCCCCGCGGCGATCTCCGCGGCCCGCCCCTCGGCGGCGGCGCGGATGCGGGCGGCCTCGGCGGCGGTGAACACCCGGTCCACGAACCGGGGCTTTTCGACGGCGCGCTTCATGCGCTCGATCTCGCACAGGTCCAGCCCAATGCCCAGTATCATATCCAGCCTCCTCAATCCCGGCGGAAATGCGGCTTTCCGATGAATATTATAGCACATAAATCGGGATTTGGACAGTTCTCCTTGTAAATCTCCGGGCAAAACGGTATACTTATCATCGGGTTTGTGTCGCGCCGGGGAACCCAGGCGCGGCCCGGGCCCGTCCAAGAAGGGTCACTACGCAATCAAGGAGATGCGGATTATGCAGGTAACACAGCGGTTTGCCCAGCTGCTCACGAAGAACGTGGGCAAGGTCATCGTGGGCAAGGAGAGCGCCGTCGAGCTGATCATGGTGGCCATACTCTGTCGCGGCCACGTGCTGATCGAGGACGTGCCCGGCGTGGGCAAGACCACGCTGGCCAGCGCCCTGGCGCGCTCGATAGACTGTTCCTTCAAGCGCATACAGTTCACGCCCGACATCACGCCCAGCGACATCACGGGCTTCTCCATCGCCAACTTCAAGACCGGCGAGCTGGAGTACCGCCCCGGCATGATCATGAGCCAGATCGTGCTGGCGGACGAGATCAACCGCACCTCGCCGAAGACCCAGTCGTCGCTGTTGGAGGTCATGGAGGAGGGGCAGGTATCCGTGGACGGCGTGACCTACGCCATGCCCCAGCCCTTCATCGTGCTGGCCACCCAGAACCCGGTGGACTTCGTGGGCACCTACCCGCTGCCGGAGGCCCAGCTGGACCGCTTCTTCATGCGCGTGTCCATCGGCTACCCCTCCCAGCAGGAGGAGGTGGATATACTGGAGCGCTACACCACCGGCCAGCGCCCGATGGAGGAGCTGAAGCCCATCTGCGCCAGCGGCGATATACTGCGCCTGCAGCAGGAGGTGGAGAAGGTGTACGCCGCGAAGGAGCTTCGGGTGTACGTGTCCGCCATCGCCGCGGCCACCCGCAAGAGCGGCGCGCTGCAGCTGGGCGTGTCCACCCGCGGCGCCATATCGCTGCTCCGGGCGGCCCAGGCCCGCGCGCTGCTGGACGGGCGGGACTTCGTGAAGCCCGAGGACGTGCAGCGCGTGGCCGAGCCGGTGCTGGCCCACAGGCTGGTGCTCTCGCCCGAGGCCCGCATGCGCAACATGACCGCCCAGCGGGTGCTCTCGGGCGTGATGAGCAGCGTGCAGGTGCCGGTGAAGGTGAAGTAGGGATTAGGCAATAGGCAATAGGCAATAGGGAGTAGGGAGTAGGGAGTAGGGAGTAGGGAGTAGGGAGTAGGGAGTAGGGAGTAGGGAGTAGGGAGTAGGGAGTAGGGGCGCCGATGCGGCGCCCGCCCGGGAGGGTACAGGGAACAGGGTACAGGGAACAGGGAGCAGGGAATGACGATGGCTTTGAACGCGAGGCGCGGGGGGGTTGTGCTGGTGGCGGCGACGATGCTGGCCGCCGGGCTCAGCACGGGCGTGCGCCTGTACTACCTGGTGTTTTTCGCCCTGGCCGCGATGGCGGCGCTGGGCCTGGTCAGCGCGCTGTGGACGCTGCTCACGCTCAGGTTCGACATCAAGGGCGTGCGCACCCGGGTCGAGCGGGGCGAGCGCATGATGGCGGTGTTCACCGTGCGCCACGGGTGCCTCTTGCCCGTGTCGGCCATACGCATACGCCTGAACGTGCCCTCGGCCCTCGCGCCGTCGCAGGAGGTCAACGTGTCCTGCCCGCCCTTTGTAGAGCGCACGTTCCGACAGGTCATCGAGTGCCCCCACCGGGGCGTGTACGAGGCCGGGGTGACCCGCGTCAGCGTGACGGACGTGTTCTCGCTGGTGTGCCTCAGCCGGGACCCGGGTTCGCGCCTGGTGAAGCTGGAGGTGCTGCCCCGCTCCGGTGAGGCGGAGCCGCTGCGGCTGAACGCCGTCGACCAGGGCCCGCAGAACATCCGCCGGGCCTCGGAGGACAACGCCTCGCCCGCCGACGTGCGCGCCTGGCGGGAGGGGGACGAGCTGAAGAAGGTGCACTGGAAGCTGTCGCTGCGCAAGCGGGAGCTGATGGTGCGCACCTACGAGGAGACGGCCCGCCCCGACACGCTGATCATCCCCGACCTGGCGGAGGCCACGGCCCTGCGGGACCAGCAGCTGACGCTGGAGGACTGCGTGTGCGAGGCGGCACTGAGCGCGGCGCTGGCCCAGCTGCGGGCCGGGTACCCGGTGCGCATGCCGCTGGTGGGCGCGAAGCCCCGGGAGATCGCCGGCCAGTTCCCCGCGGACATCGCCGCCTTCACCGACGCGCTGCTGCGGGTGCGCTTCGACAGCCCCTACGGCTACGAGCAGGTGCTCACGCTGATGCTGGCCCGCTTCAACCGCACCGGCGGCGCGGTGCTGGTGACCCCGCGGCTGACCACCCGCATCGCCGACATGGCCATGCGGATGCAGCAGTCCGGCGTGGCCACCCGGCTGATCTGGATCTCCGACGACGACCGCGAGGAGTCGATGGCGCTGATCGAGCGCATGAAGATGGGCGGCGTGCAGGCCGCCAGGCGGGAGCCGTGGGAGGACCGGGCCGACGGATTTGAGAACGTTGACAGATGAAACGAAATATGAGCAACAAAATGAATGTCCGAACGCGGGCGTCGCGCATGGCGGTGGCGGCGGTGCTGGCGCTGCTCTTCGCGGGGAGCGCCTCGGTGGTGCTCGCCTCGGCGATGGGCGTGCAGGTGCCGGCAGGCGGGCTGTACCTGGCCGCGCTGGCCGCGGCGACGCTGTGCGTGGCGGCGGGCGTGTCCCGGGCCGGCGCGGTGATCGCTTCGGCGGCCTTCCTCGGCGGCGCGGGGATCTGGCTGGCCGGGCATGCCTCTGGGCTGGAGGCGCTGCGGGCGCTGTTCGCATCCTGGTCGGGCCAGGCGGCGGACGCCGAGCTGGCGGTCCTGGGCGGACAGACGCTGGTGACGCTGGGCGCGTTCACGCTGGGCGCGCTGTTCTTCGCGCTGCTCAGCCGCCGGGAATCCGTGCCGCTGGCCGTGATGATACTGCTGGCCGCGCTGGTGGCCTGCCACGCGCTGTCGCGCACGGCCAGCCTCGTCGCCACCGTGCCGGGGCTGGTGGCCGCGGCGGCGGCCTTCGCGCTGACCGGCGGCCTGCAGCGGGACCTGCCGGCGCTTCGGGCGCTGGTGCCCGCCGCGCTGGCCGTGGTGCTGGCGCTGGCGCTGATCCCCGGCGAGGACGCCACCTGGAAGCCCCTGGCGGACGCCGCCGAGCGGGTGCGCTATGTGTTCGAGCAGTACTTCCGCTTCACCCGCGAGCGCATCGCGTTTTCGATCAACGAGCAGGGCTACGACCACGCCGGCGAGGTGGAGGACACCGTGGTGGCCATGCTGGGCGGACCGGCCCAGCCCCACACCGACCCGGTGATGGCGGTGCGCACCGACGCGGACGCGCTGCTGCGGGGCACCATCCGCACGGCCTACACCGGCTGGTCCTGGGTGGACGTCGAGCCGAAGCGCCGGTACCTGTACTACGACCTGACCCACCGGCGTATCCGCGACCGGGTGCTGAGTCCCGCGGGAGAGCTGCGCGGCGCGCTGGCCGCGTCGGACGTGTCGGTGGAGATGCTGGACGCCGGCACCAGCACGCTGTTCGTGCCCGGCCTGCTGGAGCGCTTCGAGATGGACCTGTCCGCCGCCGTCTACTACAATACGGCGGGCGAGATGTTCCTGGCCCGCGACGTGGCGGCGGGCGATCAGTACCGCCTGCGGGCGCTGCTGCCGCAGCACGGGGACGCGCTGCGCCAGGCCGTGCTGCGCGGCGCGGACGAGCGGGACGACCGCTACCAGGAGCTGCTCATGAGCCACACTCAGCTGCCGGACGGCGTGGACGGCGCGCTGTACACGCTGACCGCCGGGCTGATCCAGGGCGCCGACAACGACTACGACCGGGCGCTGGCCATCATGAACTACCTGCGCGCCCAGATGCGCTACACGCTGGAGCCCCCGATGCCGCCCCAGGGGCGGGACTTCGCGTCGTGGTTCGTGCTGGAGAGCCGGGAGGGCTACTGCAGCGCCTACGCCACGGCCATGGCGGTGATGGGCCGCGCCGCGGGCCTGCCCACCCGCTATGTGGAGGGCTACCTGGCCCGGCCGGGCCGCGAGGTGCTGACCGGCGAGGACGCCCACGCCTGGGCGGAGGTGTACTTCAAGGGCGTCGGCTGGATCCCCTTTGACGCCACCGGCGGCACCACCGCCAGCGGCGGCCCCGGCCAGGCGCCGGACGGCGGCGGGGCCCCGGACGGCGGGGGCGACTCCGCCGGGCCCCAGGACACGCCCACGCCCACGCCGCAGCCGGACGCGGGAGCACAGGACGCGCCCACCCCAACGCCCGAGCCGGACGCCGGAGCACAGGACGCGCCCACGCCCACGCCCGAGCCCGACGCCGGGCCCGAGAGCGACACTGCCCCCCAGGACGCGCCCACGCCCGAGCCGGAGGACGATGTCGACAGCGGCAGGCGCGCACTGCGCCGGGTGCTGGCGCTGCTGGTGCTGCTCTTGATAATGTTCATGCTCGCCGCGCGCTGGGTGCGCCGGCGCCTGAAGAAGAGCGACCCCGAAGCGCTGTGCGCCGAAGCCGAGAGCGCGCGGGACGCGGCCATGGTGGCCTACCGCGCGAACCTGACGCTGCTTTCGCACCTGGGGCAGGCGCCCGCGGGCGGCGAGGCCCCCGAGGCCTTCGCCGAACGGGTGGCCGCCCAGCTGAAAAACCCGGACTACGCCGACTTCGTCCGCGCGGTGACGAGCGCCCGCTACGGCAGGCGGCCCCTGAAGCGCGCCGACGTGGAGATGGGCCTTCGGGCCTACCGCCGCTTCGCCGCCGCCCTGAGCCGCCGCGAGCGCCTGCGCTTCGCGCTGACCCGCGTGTTCCGCGGCCTGGGCGACTTCGAGGCGATACCGTAACCTGCCAAAATCAGGGGGACGGTTCTCTGTGTCATTGACACAGAGAACCGTCCCCCTGATTTTGGCGTTACTACTCAGTGTTCCCGTTTGAGAGGAACAGCGGCACGTGAACAGCACTCAGGCGAACAGGGGAGCACCTGAGAGGATGGTTTTGAAGGCAATTATCAAATCTTTGCCCTGACGCTTACAGGTTTCTGTGATTGTCA
>JAFYBB010000160.1 GCA_017540445.1 Clostridia bacterium
ATGAACGGCGGGCGCGTCCAGCAGATCGGCGACCCCAAGCGCATCTACGACGAGCCGAAGAACGCCTTCGTGGCCGACTTCATCGGCGAGAGCAACATACTGGACGGCGTCATGCTGGAGGACGACCTGGTGAAGTTCTCGGGCACGGAATTCCAGTGCGTGGACGAGGGCTTCGGCACCAACGCGCCGGTGGACGTGGTGGTGCGGCCCGAGGACATCATGATCGTGGGCGAGGACGTGGGCATGCTGGCCGGCACGGTCGAGAGCGTGATCTTCAAGGGCGTGCACTACGAGATGATGATCCGCGGCGAGGGCGCCGGGGAGAACATCCTGTGGAAGGTGCACTCCACCACGATGCAGCCGGTGGGCACCCGCGTGGGCATGACCATCGTGCCCTACAACATACACATCATGCGCAAGGCGACCACGGCCGACGCCGCGCCGGTCGCCCAGGCCGCGGAGGAGGAGGCGTAACGGATGAAGCGTTCCTGGTATGCCACACCCTACGCGCTGTGGATGCTGCTGTTCGCGGTGGTGCCGTTGCTGTTCGTGTGCTGGTACGCCTTCACCACCCCCGACGGCGCGTTCACGCTGGCGAATTTTCAGGAATTCGCCAAGCCCCGCTACGTGGGCGTGATATTGCGCAGTCTGAAGCTGGCGCTGTACTGCACGGCGCTGTGCCTGGTGATCGGCTACCCCACCGCCTGGTTCCTGGCGGGCCGGGGCTTCAGCCACGCCCAGAGCCTGGTGGTGCTGATCCTGCTGCCCATGTGGATGAATCTGCTGCTGCGCACCTACGCGATGATGACGCTGCTGGACGACAACGGCGTGCTGAACGCGGCGCTGCAGGCGCTGGGGCTGGGGAAGATCCACATCATCGGCACCGAGGGGGCCGTGCTGATGGGCCTGGTGTACAACTACCTGCCCTTCATGGTGCTGCCCATCTACACGGTGCTCAAGAAGATGGACTACTCCGTCATTGAGGCCGCCGAGGACCTGGGCTGCAACCCCCTTCGGGTGTTCACCCGGGTGGTGATCCCGATGTCGGTGCCGGGCATCGTGTCCGGCGTGACGATGGTGTTCATGCCGGCGGTGACGTCGTTCGCCATCTCCACGCTGCTCTCCAACGGCAAGCTGCGGCTGGCGGGCGACCTGATCGACTACATCTTCAACCAGTCCAGCAACCCCAGCCGGTGGAACATCGGCAGCTCGTTCTCGCTGATGATGCTGGTGCTGATCCTGATCTCCATCGGGTTCCTGCGCAAGGTGGATCCTGACAGCGAAGGGGGCGGCATGTGGTGAGAAACAATCGAGCGGTCAGGTCCGTCCGCGCCGTCTGGATGACGCTGCTGATGCTGTTTTTGTACGCGCCGATACTGGTGATGATCGCGCTGAGCTTCAACGCCTCCGTCTCCCGCAGCCAGTGGACCGGCTTCACGCTGGACTGGTACGTCAAGCTGTTCCATGACCCGGCCATACTCGGCGCGCTGCGCACCACCATCGAGGTGGCCGTGATCGCCACGGTGATCTCCACCGTGATCGGCACGCTGGGCGCCATCGGCATGCACGCGATGAACACCGGCATGGCCAACGTGCTGGTCAACGTGTCGTACCTGCCGATGACCACCCCGGACATCGTCACCGGCGTGTCGCTGATGCTGATGTATTTGTTCTGCCACGTGCCGCTGGGCAAGTGGACGATGATCATGGCCCACATCGCCTTCGACATCCCCTACGTGCTGTTCTCGGTGATGCCGAAGCTGAAGCAGATGAACCCGAACCTGTACGAGGCGGCGCTGGACCTGGGCTGCCACCCGGTGAAGGCGCTGTACAAGGTGATCATACCGGAGATCACCCCCGGCATATTCACCGGCGCGCTGCTGGCGTTCACGATGTCGCTGGACGACTTCGTGATCTCCTACTTCACCTCGTCCGACATGTACCCGAACCTGTCGCGCATCGTGTACGCCTCCACAAAGCTGGGGGTCAAGCCCACGATGTACGCGCTGTCCACGCTGATGTTCGCCACGATCCTGATACTGCTGATCATCGTGAACAAGCGGACGAAGCTGGAAAACCTGTAGGACAAGACCCCCGCGCGGGGTTTGCACATACAACAATACGCACAACATGGAGGAAACCACAGATGAAGAAGATCGCCGTTATCCTGCTGATCGCGCTGCTGAGCGCCACGCTGCCCTTCGCCGCCCTGGCCGAGGCCGACAAGCCCCTGGCCGGCGCCGAGATCAAGGTGTACAACTGGGAGGACTATATCGACCGCGAGGTGCTGAAGATCTTCGAGGAAGAGACCGGCTGCCACGTGAACTACGTCACCTTCTCCCAGAATGAGGACATGTACACCAAGCTGTCCACCGGCGCGGAGAGCTACGACGTGATCATCCCCTCCGAGTACATGATCGAGCGTCTGATCAAGGAGGATCTGGTCGAAGAGCTGAACCTGGCCAACATCCCCAACCTGGAAAACATTCTGGACAACCTGCGCGACCCGATCTACGATCCCGGCAACGCCCACTCGGTGCCCTACATGTGGGGCACTTTGGGCATCGTCTACAACACCGACATGGTTGAAGCGCCCGTCACCAGCTGGACCGCGATGCTGGAAAAACACGACGGCAAGCTCTTCATGATGGATTCCATGCGCGACACCCTGGCCATCGGCCTGATCATGAACGGCTATTCCGTGAACAGCGACAACGCCGACGAGCTGGAGGCCGCCCGTGAGTGGCTGCTCAACCAGAAGGACTCCGGCGTGGTGGACGGCTATATCCTGGACCAGGCCAAGGACATGATGGCCGGCAACGAAGCCGCCCTGGCCGTGATGTACTCCGGCGACGCGCTTTACGCCATGGAAAAGAACGACAAGCTGGTCTATGTCATCCCCGATGAGGGCAGCAATATCTGGGTAGACGGCATGTGCGTTCCCAAGTCCTGCAAGAACAAGGAAGCGGCCGAGTGCTTCATCAACTTTATGTGCCGTCCCGACATCGCCCAGATGAATATGGACTACATCTACTATTCCTCCCCCGTAAAGCAGGTCGTGGAAAACCTGTCCGAGGAGGAGCTGGCCAGCATCGCTATGAATCCCACCGATGAAATGGTGGCCCGTTGCGAATACTACGTGGATATCTCCAGCTTCGAGAACGCCTACCTGTACGACGACGTGTGGATGGATGTGCTGATGTAACATACCATCAGAAAACCGCCCGGCGCGATGCTGCGCCGGGCGGTTTTCTGATGGGGCTTTACCGGTGCGCCCAGTTGTAGGCGCGGGTGATGTTGTACTGGTGGTTGCTGTTGCTCTCGCCGCTTTCATGGCACAGGCTGCCGCTCATGTGCAGGCAGAACTGGCCCTCGTAGCCGTTGTTGCGGATGGTCTGGTCGCCGTGGGGCATCGTGTTGATGGCGCAGGCCACGTAGGTGTTGCCCACCTTCAGGATCACCGCGTGGGACTTCCAGGAGAATTTGCCGCCCGCGATCTTCAGCAGCTTCCTGGTATCCGCGCGGGTGGCGGGCTCCACGTCGGCGTGGTTGTGGCCGCCCATGCGCTTGATGCGCAGGTAGATGCCGGTATCGATGTCGTAGATGTAGCCGTAGCCGCCCTTTTTCAGCACGCTGTTGCCGGTGAGGAACCAGTTCCTCTTGGTCACCTTCGACTTCCAGCCCGTGCCTGACTTTTTGACGTTCGAGGTGCTGGAAGAACTTCCCTTGCTGGTGCTGACGCAGCTCTTGCGCACATAGCCGGTGGCGGTGCCCTTGGCGTTCTGCACCTGGTAGTAGTTGCCGCTGCAGCCGGACACATAGACCTTCGTGTTCGCGCTGATGTATCTGGACGCGGAATCCGACGCGGGCTTCTTATACACGTGGGTTCCGGTGCTGATGTAGGCTTTGACCCTGGATTTGGCCAGAGCGGGCGTGAATGTGGAAACGAGCAGCATTGCGATGAGCATGACACAGAGCATCTTCTGTAAACGGCGCAGCATGATTTATTTCACCTTCATCTCAAATTTTTAAAATCTGCTGCCATTATATTACAGATCTATTTCAAAAGTAATCAAATCCATTAATTGTTCACAGATTACCCCATCCTTGTCGCATTGGGTCCAATTGTTGACCATATTGTCCGCGTTAATTCTGACTTTTTTTCGAAATCGCGCCGCAAGGTTTGACGCGCGGGGCAATGACATGTATAATGAAATGGACCATATGACATCGTACCGGCCTGCCGCGCGGCGACGGCCGCCCAATAGGAGAGGAGCTTCCATCATGGCCAAGAGCAACGTTAGAAAGCAGCCTTCGGTGCTGAACTGGATGGGCACGCTGATCCTGTACGCCATCCCCGGCGTGAACCTGATCTTCCTGATCCTGACCGCCATATTCGCGAAATCCAGCAGCAAGCGCAGCTTCGCCATCGCGGGCATACTGCTGATCCTGCTGGGCGCGATACTGGTGTTCGCAGCGTTCGCGATCTTCCCGGACTTCTTCACCCGGCTGACCGACGCCATGCGCCAGGCCGCCCACCCCGCCCCCATCGGCGAGGTCCTTCCCGGGGTGTGACCCAACGCGCAAAAACAGGAGCCACCCGATATCGGAGGGCTCAAACCCCTGACAGACCCTGTGTTCTAAGCCGGACACAGGGTCTGTCAGTAAATTGGAACGATTCGACAACGGAGGCGATGCGGGCAATGCGGGAGCTGTTTCGTATAGACAGGCAAAACTACAATCCGGAGGGAAAAGTGTACCGGCGGCCGTCGGCGCGGGCCATCATAGTGAAGGACGGGAGAGTGCTTCTCAACCATCTGTCAAAGTTCGACTGCTATGAGTTTCCGGGCGGCGGGATCGAGGCCGGGGAAACGCCGGAACGCGCCCTGCGGCGCGAGGTGGCGGAGGAGACGGGGCGGATCGTGGTTCCGGAATCCGTCCGTGAATTCGGAATCGTCATCCGAAGACAACGGGACGGCAAGGATCCGGACGGCATATTCGAACAGGAGAACTACTATTATTTCTGCGAAGTCACCGACGAATGCGTCCCGAGAAAGCCCGATGAACACGAGGTCCTGGATGGGGCGGAGCCGGTCTGGGTGGAATCGCTGGCCCTGCCGATCCACCGCAACCGCAAGGCCTTTGAGCGGTTTGGCGAGCCGTTTATCCAGCGGGAAACGCGCGTGATGGACATGGCGGACGAAGCCCTCCGGAGGCAAAGCTGGGAAATGGCGGAGGAAGCGGCGATCTGGTCACTGGGAAGCGCGGATTACCGGGGAATGCTTTCGTTTGTGGAACGCACTTTGAAGGCGGCGCAGACGGAAGGCGAGAGGGAAATCGGCATGCACAAGCTGGAGTTCGGATACACGCGCTACGAGCATACCAAGCGCGTGCTCGGCTGGGCGAAGCGCCTCTACGACGCCACCGCGGATAAGACAGGGCTTCGATACGAGGACCTGATGATCGCGACGATCTTCCACGATGTGGGCAGGGCGGTTTGGGCGCAATCGGGCGAAGATCACGCGAAGGCGGGAATGTCGATTACAAGGGACTGGCTGCTGTCCAACGGATACGCTCCCGCGCGGGCGGAATATATCGCAGGCCTCGTCGGTTCGCATTCCGAGAAATGGCGCATGCGCGATGCGGCCATCGACCGCAACCTCCTGATGCTGATGGAGGCGGATCTTCTGGATGACATGGGGCTTCTTGGCATCGTGATGGATACGATGATCGTTCGGGCCCGGAAAACCGACGCCACATTCTACGACTGCTACAGCCATTACGAGCGCTACACGCATCCGATGCAGCACGACTGCCCCCTCGTCACCCCGGAGGCCAGAGCCCTCTGGGACGCCAAGACAGAGAGCACGGATCGCTTTATCGAGCAGTACAGGAAGGACATATTGCTCGGCGCTGAAAACTACACCGGCTACCGGTAGCGCTGCCGGACATGGGCATTGAGGCATTGGGAACGGTTCGAGGCCACTGAAAAAGTATGGCACAGTCAACACAAAGAGGGACACTGGGGACAGACACAGCAGAACCGTCCCCAATGCCCCCCACATTCTACGACTGCTACAGCCATTACGAGCGCTACACGCATCCGATGCAGCACGACTGCCCCCTCGTCACCCCGGA
>JAFYBB010000161.1 GCA_017540445.1 Clostridia bacterium
AAACAGCACACTGTGCTGTTTTCCGGGCGTTCGCTGCCCGTCACCGGGGCGAGCCAAGGCTGCCGCGCGGGTGCGCTAACCTCAAACTCCGCGCTATCCCTCTTGCCTCGCCCCCGTGAGGGGGGCCGCAGCGCCCGGAAAACGCTCCAGTGGAGCGTTTTCAGCGAGGACTGGCCCGTCCGTGCGCGATGGGACCCAATGCGTCAGCATTGGGCGCGCGCGTTTGGCAGGCCCCCGGAAGAGGTGCCCGAAGGGCGGAGAGGGGGCTCCCCAATCCCACAAGTTTCCGCGATGAGCCAAAATATTTCAATTTGTGTTCGATTGCATTTTGGGAAGACTGCGTGTATAATGACAGATAACGAACATGTGTTCTATTTTATATTTCGGGAGGCGACCCTGCATCATGGACCGCGGAAATGCATATAAAGGAATAAACACATTTCATAACCGGAGGGATACGATGGAAAATCCAAATAACAGAATCATAGCCGTCGGCCGACTGGACGGCGAAATGGAACTGAGCCATGAGGTCATGAACGAGCCCTTCTACACGGGCTTCCTGCTGGTCAGGCGGCTGTCCGGCACGGTGGACCGCCTGCCGCTGACCATCCCCGGCAAGCTGATGGCGCTGCTGCCCCAGGACCCGGACTGCCAGCTGATGATGACGGGCCAGGTGCGCTCCTACAACAAGGTGATCGACGGCGCGGGCCGGCTGATGGTCACGCTGTTTGCCCAGAGCATCGCGCCCTCGCCGGACAACGACACGCTGAACAAGGTCGCGCTGACCGGGGCGCTGTGCAAGCCGCCGATCTACCGCTCGACGCCCTTCGGCCGGGAGATCTGCGACATGATGCTGGCGGTCAACCGGGCCTTCGGCAAGAGCGACTACATACCCTGCATCGCCTGGGGCCGAAACGCCCAGTACGCGTCGCGGTTTGAAGTGGGCGACCGCGTCCGGCTCACGGGGCGGCTGCAGTCCAGGGAGTACCAGAAGCTGCTGGAGAACGGGGAATACCTGTCGAGAAACGCCTATGAGGTGTCCTGCTTCACGCTGGAGAGCGCCGACGCGAGCCTGTCCGAGGCCTTCGGCTATCCCGGCCCCCGCTACGCCCCGGAGCCGGCGGAGCACAGGCGACTGAACTGAATGCAGCGCGGAAAAGACCGCCCGGACCGGCGGCCTTTTCATTTTTGGCGGGCGGGGGCATTGCCATTTTCGGCGGAATGATGTACAATCAATGCAATACGAAACGAAGGGGGAACAGACATGTCCTGCACCACCGTATTGGTCGGCAAGAAGGCCAGCAACGACAATTCCACGATGATCGCGCGCACCGACGACGGTCACTTCGACGTGAAGAAGCTGATCGTCGTCGAACCGAAGAAGCAGCCCCGAAAGTACAAGAGCGTGATTTCGCACCTCGAGGTCGAGCTGCCCGACGACCCCATGCGCTATACCGCCTGCCCCAGCGTGGACCGCAAGAACGGCATATGGGCGGCCACCGGCATCAACGCCGCGAACGTGGGCATGACGGCCACGGAGACCATCACCTCCAACCCGCGGGTGCTGTCGGCGGACCCGCTGGTGGAATACAAAAAGGCCACGGGCCGCCGCGGGAAGGACACGCCCGGCGGCATCGGCGAGGAGGACATCGTGGTGCTGGTGCTGCCCTACATCCGCAGCGCCCGCGAGGGCGTTATCCGGCTGGGTGAGCTGCTGGAGAAGTACGGCACCTATGAGTCCAACGGCATCGCCTTCAACGACGCGGACGAGGTCTGGTGGCTGGAGACCATCGGCGGCCACCACTGGATGGCCCGAAGAATCCCGGACGACGCCTGCGTCATCAACCCGAACCAGTTCGGCATGGACGCCTTCGACCTGGACGACGCGTTCGGCGCGCAGCGCGCGCACCTGTGCTCGGCGGACCTGCGTCAGTTCATACGGGACAACTGCCTCGACCTGAACCAGGGCGGCGCGTTCAACCCCAGGGACGTGTTCGGCTCCCGGACGGACATGGACCACATCTACAACACCCCCAGGGCCTGGTTCATGGGCCGATACCTGACGCCTCGCTCCCACCGCTGGGACGGCGAGAACGCGGAGTACACCCCGGAGAGCGACGACATCCCGTGGGCGCTGACGCCCGACCGCAGGGTGACCGTGGAGGATGTGAAGTACATGCTCTCCTCCCACTACCAGGGCACGCCCTACAACCCCTACACCAGCCAGGACACCGGCAAACGGGGCATGTACCGCTCCATCGGCATCAACCGCACAGGCGTGACCTCCGTCTGCCAGATTCGCGGCGACATGCCCGAGGCCATCCGCGGCGTCGAGTGGATCTGCTTCGGCTCCACGGCCTTTGACGCGATACTGCCCGTGTACGCCAACGTGGCGGCCATGCCGAATTACCTGAGCCGCGTGGCGCTGGACGTGTCCACCGAGAACTTCTACTGGTCCAGCCGCCTGCTCGCGGCGCTGGCGGACCACAACTACGCGACCTGCGTGCAGCAGATCGAGCGCTACCAGAACGCGGTGTTCACCAAGGGCCGCCAGCTGCTGCGGGAGTACGACAGGCGCATGGCGGAGAGCGGCGACTGGTCCCTGACCGCCGAGGCCAACGGGAAGCTGGCCGACATGGCGCGGGAGCAGACCGTCGACACGCTGAACAAGGTGCTGCTGAGCGCCAGCGAGAACATGAAAAACGGGTATAACCGGGCGGACAACTGAAAATAAACGTCAAAGGGCGGCGAAAAGCCGTCCTTTGACGCATCACGCACTTGAAATTTGACAAAATTGTGTTATACTATACGGACTGGAGTGTCAGTAGGATCGCGGAGCGCGGAGGACAAGGGCTGTGACGATTGCGCAAAAGGTCATCCTCGGCGCGCTGCTGTTGGTCGGCGCGCTGTGCCTGATCGTGGGCTTTACACTGATGCACCATATCGGCGGCTTTATCCATACGGTGGAGGAGGAGGCGCGCGAGGAAGAGAAGCGCGCCGAAGAGGCGCGCGAAGGCGACGGACCCTCCGCCGGTGAAAACCACAGACAGACAGGAGCAGAGCAATGATCACATCCGTTTCCCTGAATCCCAGCATCGACCGCGTTCTGACGGTCGACAGCTTCACGCCCGGCGCGCTGAACCGGGTCGTGGCAAAGAGCGACGTGGCCGCGGGCAAGGGCGTCAACGTGGCGCTGACGGTGTCCGGGCTGGGCCTGGACTCCGAGTGCATCGGCTTTATGTACCAGGACGGCGGGCCGCTCTTCGAGAAGCGCCTGATGATGAATTCCACGCCCTACGACTTTATCTGGTGCAACGGCAGCGTGCGCATGAACATCAAGGTGTTCGATCGGTCCACCGGCGTCATCACGGAGCTGAACGAATCCGGCATGACCGTCGACGAGGCCGCCCTTGCCAAGATGGTGGACATGGTGGTGGGGCACGCCGAGAACAGCGACTACCTGATCCTTTCCGGGTCGGTGCCGCCGGGCTGCCCTCAGGACTTCTACAGGACGCTGATCAACGCGGTGGAGGGCCTCGGGTGCCGCTGCGTGCTGGACGCGGACGGCGAGCGCCTGAAGTACGGGCTGGAGGCCAGGCCCTTCATGATCAAGCCCAACCGCTACGAGCTGGAGACGATGATGGGCGCGCACCTGGAGAGCATACCCGAGCTCAAGAAGGCGGCGCTGAGCTTCATCGACCAGGGCGTCGAGGTGGTGGCCGTGTCCCTGGGCTCCGGCGGGGCGCTGATCACCAACGGGGATGAGACGCTGTTCGCGCCCCGGATGAACATCGAAGTGAAGGGCACCGTGGGCGCGGGCGACGCGATGGTCGCCGGCCTGGCCGCGGGCTTCATGGCCGAGCACGACCTGGAGGATGCCTTCCGCATGGGCGTGGCCTGCGCCAGCACCCGCTGCGTCACCGAGGGCTACAGGACCATCGACAAGACGGTCTACAAGGCGTTCATGGACATGGTGAAGATCGAGAGGGTATAGGCCGTGCTTTCAGATTGGAAGGGCCCTTCCGCGATTCGGGAGAAGGCGCTCAGCAAAAACCGACGTCGGTTTATCACGCGATTCATTCAGAACCTCTACAGGCTTTCGGGCTTCAACGCGCTGCCGCTGATCGCCTTTGGCTTTGCCGGCATCATACTGGTCGGGAGCCTGCTGCTGACCCTTCCGGTGGCGTCCGCCTCCGCGCACAGGATCCCCTGGTTCGACGCGCTGTTCACGTCGACCTCCGCCGTCTGCGTGACGGGCCTTGTGGTGCGGGACACCGGCACCGCCTACTCCACCTTCGGCCACGTTGTGCTGCTCATACTGATACAGCTCGGCGGCCTCGGGTTCATGACCTTCGCCACGATGATCTTTCGGGCGATGGGGCGGGCCTTCTCGATGCGCGAGCGCATGATACTGCGCGAATCGCTGAACGAGGACGACATCGGCGGCATGGTGCAGATGGTGCTGTGGGTCGCCCGAAGCGCGTTTACGGTGGAGCTGGTCGGCGCGGCGCTGTTCTCGATACGGCTGATACCGATCTACGGAGTGGCGCGGGGCGCTTTCTATTCGCTGTTTCACGCGGTCTCGGCGTTCTGCAACGCGGGCTTTGACCTGTTCGGCGGCGGCAGGAGCCTGACGGGCTTCTCCGGGGACCTGCTGATCAACCTGACGGCCATAACCATGGTGGTGGTGGGCGGCCTGGGCTTCGGCGTGCTGTCGGATATACTGAAGAACCGCAGCTTCCGGCGCTTTCGCCTGAACACGAAGCTGGTGCTGGTCACCTACGGCACGCTGCTTCTGTTCGGCTTTCTCATCGTGCTGGCGCTGGAGTGGTCCAACCCGGATACGCTGGGCAAGCTCAGCCTGCCGGACAAGCTGCTGGCCGCGCTGTTTCAGTCCGTGACGCTGCGCACCGCCGGCTTCAACACGATCAACCAGGCGGCCCTCAGGGATTCGACCAAGCTGATCGGCGGCCTTTTGATGCTGGTGGGCTGCGCGCCGGCCTCCACGGGCGGCGGCATCAAGGTGACCACGCTGGCCATCATGGTGCTCACGGTGCGCATGATCACCCGGGGCGAGAGCTGCATCGTCGTGTTTGAGCGCCGCATCGACCGGGCGCTGATCCAGCGGACGGTGGCCATCGTGTGCATCGCCGTGGCGGTGGCGCTGGTGGACGTCTGTGCGCTGTCGCTGCTGCAGCCGCAGTACGCCTTTCTGGACCTGTACTATGAGTGCGTTTCCGCGGTCGGCACCGTGGGCATATCGGCCCTGGGCACCGAGAACCTGGGTGTGATCGCGCGGATACTGATCATCATCACCATGTTCATCGGCCGCATCGGCCCGCTCTCGATGGCGCTGCTGTTCACCCGGCGGCAGAGCCGCGCCAAGGAGCTGCTGCGCTACCCCGAGGAGCGCGTGATGATCGGCTGACCTGCCGATAAGACTTTGGAGGACGATTCAATGAGCAAGAGCAAGCGCGAAAAACAGTATATCGTGGTGGGTCTTGGCCGCTTCGGGCGCGCCATCGCCGAGACGCTCTGCGGCGACGGCGCGGAGGTGCTGGGCGTGGACCGGCGCATGGACCTGGTGGAGGAGATGCGCGACGTGCTGACCCATACCATACAGATGGACGCCATGGACCGCTCCGCCCTCGAGGCCCTCGGCATAGAGGACTTCGACGTGGCGTTCGTCACGATGGGCTCGGACATCCGCGCCAGCGGCACGATCGTGCTGCTGCTGAAGGAGCTGGGGGCCAAGCGCATCATCGCCAAGGCCCACGACGAGTTCCACGGAAGGATGCTTGAAAAGCTGGGCGCGGATCAGGTTTTGTTCCCGGAGCGGGATATGGGCCGCCGGGTAGCGCATAATCTTGTATCGGGCAACATCATAGACTATCTCGAGCTGTCCTCGAAGTATTCGATGGCGGAGATCCGGCCGAAGTCGGAGTGGGTGGGGCACACGCTGAAGGACCTGGCGATGCGAAGCCGCCTGGGCATCAACGTGGTGGCCATCCGCAACGGCGAGACGCTCAACGGCATGCCGCAGCCGGACGACGTGATCCGGGAGGACGACGTGATACTGGTGGTCACCAGCGAGGAAACGCTGAGCAAGCTGAGCTGACGGGCGGCGCCCTGCCGTCCGCGGGACGGGAGGGAGGCGGCGCCATGCATGCGTTGGGATGCCTGATTATCGAAGATTTCACGGCCGGAGAGGGTACGCCTTCCGGCCGCGACCTTTCGCGAGGGCTGCGCGCCGGGGGCATAGAGGCCCGCGCGTTCGCGCGCAGCCCCCAGGAGGCGCTGTGGCCGGCGCTTCAGACGGCGCTGCAGCAGGCGCGGGCGGCGCACGACGGCGCGTGCCTCGTGGCCGCGGGCAGCGGCTGCGCCGCCGCGCT
>JAFYBB010000162.1 GCA_017540445.1 Clostridia bacterium
CCGAACGACCTTAAGAACCTGCCGGCCATCGTGGGCGGGAAGGAGATGGACTTCACCTACGGCGACTGCCAGAGGGAAATGGACATGGTGAACAAGGCGTTCATCGAGATCATGATCGAGGGCGACGCCAACGGCCGCGGCTTCCAGTACCCGATTCCCACCTATTCCATCACCCGGGATTTCGACTGGAGCGAGACCGAGAACAACAAGCTGCTGTTTGAGATGACCGCCAAGTACGGCACGCCCTACTTCTCCAACTACATCAACTCCGACATGGAGCCCAGCGACGTGCGCAGCATGTGCTGCCGCCTGCGCCTGGACCTGCGCGAGCTGCGCAAGAAGTCCGGCGGCTTCTTCGGCAGCGGCGAGAGCACCGGCTCCATCGGCGTGGTGACCATCAACCTGCCCCGCATCGCCTACCTGGCCAAGGACGAGGCCGATTTCTACAAGCGGCTGGACAACCTGATGGACATCGCGGCCCGCAGCCTGAAGGTGAAGCGCACCGTCATCACAAAGCTGCTGGAGCAGGGGCTGTATCCCTACACCAAGCGCTATCTGGGCAGCTTCAACAACCACTTCTCCACCATCGGCCTGATCGGCATGAACGAGGCCGGCCTGAACGCCAGGTGGCTGAAGGCGAACCTGACCGACCCCAGGGTGCAGAAGTTCGCCCAGGACGTGCTGAACCACATGCGCGAGCGCCTGAAGGACTACCAGGAGCAGTATGGCGACCTGTACAACCTGGAGGCCACCCCGGCGGAGAGCACCACCTATCGCTTTGCCAAGCACGACAAGGAGCAGTACCCGGACATCATCACCGCCAACATGAACGGCACGCCCTACTACACCAACAGCAGCCACCTGCCGGTGGGCTTCACCGAGGACGTGTTCTCCGCCCTGGACATCCAGGACGAGCTGCAGACCCTGTACACCTCCGGTACCGTGTTCCACGCCTTCCTGGGCGAGAAACTGCCGGACTGGAAGGCCGCGGCCACGCTGGTGCGCAAGATCGCCGAGAACTATAAGATGCCCTACTACACCCTGTCGCCCACCTATTCCGTGTGCAAGGATCACGGCTACCTGTCCGGCGAGCAGTACACCTGCCCCATCTGCGGCCAGAAGACCGAGGTCTACAGCCGCATCACCGGCTACTATCGCCCGGTGCAGAACTGGAACGACGGCAAGGCCCAGGAGTTCAAGGACCGCAAGGTGTACAACATCGGCCATTCCCATTTGACCCACAACGGCCCGCGGCCGGCGTACACGAACATGGACGCTGCCCTGGAGGCCGCGAACGAGCGGGGCTGCTGCGAGCCCGCCCAGCCGCTGATGAAGCCGGAGGCCGACGAGAAGCCTTCGGCCCCCGAGTCGCGACGCTCCGGGAACCCCAACGGCAAGGTCACCATGGAGGCGGCCTTTGAGAACCCCGGCCTCGAACCGGCCCAGCGGCTGATGGAGTCCCAGGCCGAGGCCGCGAAGGCCGAGCAGGACGCCGAGGCGAAGGTCCGCGCCGCGTCCGCCAGCCTCGAGACCGCCGACGCGATACTGTTCAAGTCGCCCACCTGCCCGAACTGCAAGGCCGCCATGGCGCTGCTGGACCGGGCCGGCGTGCAGTACGACGCCGTGAACGCCGCCGACGTGCGCGACCTGACCGCGAAATACGGCGTGAAGCAGGCCCCCACCCTGGTGGTGCGCACCGGCGAAGGGTTTGAAAAGTACCGCGGCGTTTCCGACATCAAGGGCTGGCTGATGAGCAGCCCGGCGCGGAAGTGACAAAGAAACACAGACACAGACAATGAAGGGCAACCTTCCCGGTGCGCAGCGCGCCGGGAAGGTTGCCCTTCATTGTGGCAAATTACCCTTGTGCGCCGTTTCCGGCTGTGGTACAATGAGAGTGGAAAGACTTGAGTTGATCAATCGGGGGTGATTTCATGGCGATGCCGGCATGGATACCGGAGGCGTGGGGCGCGCTCAGCGCGGACGATCAGAAGTCGGTGAGCGATTATATGCAGTTCCTGCTTTCGCGTCAGAAGACAGAAGGAAGGGAAGAAAAGCCCAAGCCGCTGAACTACGACGTATTCAAGGGCAAGATTAGAGTACCCGATAACTTCGACGATCCGCTTCCTGAGTTTGCGGACTATATGTGATGATCGTCGGAGGTGAACGCTATGGTGTTGTTGGATACGCATACCCTTCTGTGGTTGTTCGGCAACAGTGAGAACTTGTCCGCGAGGGCAAGGGAAGCTATGGACAGCCAGGAACGGTGCATCAGCATAGCCTCGCTATGGGAAATAGCGATCAAAAAATCGCTTGCCGATCCGAAGCGGAGGTTGTACCTCGATCTGTCCGTTTCGAGAATCGCGGAGGAGTGCGAAAGAGAAGGCATTCAAATCCTGGCGATTACGCCCGCGGATTGCGAACGGGTTGAGCAACTGCCGCACATCCATGAAGATCCCTTCGACCGGATCATACTGTCCCAGGCAATGGAGCGAGGGCTTGCGCTGGTCACGCGGGACGAACGGATAGGGAAATATGCAGGTGTCGAAACCATCTGGTAAATAACACTGATGAGAGGAAACAAAAAACCATGTACGACATCATCATCGTGGGCGGCGGGCCCGCGGGCATGACGGCGGCGCTGTACGCGCTGCGCAACGGCAAGAGCGCGCTGGTCATCGAGAAGCAGGGGTTCGGCGGGCAGATCACCCATTCGCCGAAGGTGGAGAACTACCCCGGCACAAAGCAGATGAGCGGCAATGAATTCGCGGAGAAGATGCTGGATCAGATCCTCGCCCAGGGGGCGGAGATCGAGCTGGAGAACGCGGTGGCCGTGGAGGACGCGGGCGAGACGAAGATCGTGCGCACCGAGGAGGGCGGCGCCTTCGAGGGGCGCGCGGTGGTGCTGGCCACCGGCGTGAAGCACCGCATGCTGGGCCTGCCGGGCGAGGAAGAACTGGTGGGGGAGGGCATCTCCTTCTGCGCGGTGTGCGACGGCGATTTCTACGCGGGCCAGCGGGTGTGCGTGGCCGGTGGGGGCAACTCGGCGCTGCAGGAGGCGCTGCTGCTGTCCGACAAGTGCGGCGAGGTCGTGATCTTGCAGGATCTGCCCCACCTGACCGGCGAGCAGAAGCTGCAGGACGCGCTGAAAAAGCGCGACAACGTGCGCGCGATCTGCGACGTGCGGATCGAGGCCCTGGCGGTTGAGGACGGCGCGCTGAAGGGCGTGCGCGTATCGAGCCGCACCACCGGCCGGGCGCAGACCGTGGCCTGCGATGGCCTGTTTGTGGCCATCGGGCTGATCCCCGAGAACAAGCCCTTCGAGGCGCTGGCGGAACTCAACGAATGGGGCTACTTCGCCTCCGGCGAGGACTGCCTGACGAAGACCCCCGGCGTGTACGTGGCCGGCGACTGCCGAAGCAAGGGCGTGCGCCAGCTGACCACCGCCGTGGCCGACGGGGCCACCGCCGCGCTGGCCGCGTGCCGGTACATCGACGAACTGTGACACGGGGAGGCGGGCATTCGTGAAGAACGTCACCATGCGGGACATCGGCGCCGCGCTGGGCGTCAGCACCGTCACCATCTCCAAGGCGCTGGGCGGCAAGGAGGGCGTCAGCGACGCGGTGCGCGAAAAGATCATCGAGACCGCGAAGGAAATGGGCTATCGCTTCAGCACGCCCCGGGCGGACGACAGCGGCCGGATCATCGGCATACTGATCGCCGACCGCTTCTTCAGCGCGCCCTCGTTCTATGCCTCGCTGTACAAGGCGCTGCTGCGGGAGCTGGCCGACGTGGGCATGCTCGGCGCGCTGGAGATCATCTCCCAGCAGGATGAGGACGCCCTGGTGATGCCCGCCGCCGTGACCATCCAGCGGGCGTCCGGCTTCGTGCTGCTGGGGCAGTTCTCCCAGGACTACGTCTCCGCGATACTGGACACCCAGCTGCCCGCGGTGCTGCTGGACTTCGTGTGCGATGGCCCGGACGTGGACGCCGTGGTCAGCGACGGGCAGGGCGGCGCGTTCCTGCTGACCCGCTACCTGATCGAGCGGGGGCACAGGCGCATCGGCTTCGTCGGCAACGTGCAGAGCACCACCAGCATCATGGACCGCTACAGCGGCTACCTGCGGGGCATGATGCTCTCCGGCCTGAGCGTGCAGGACGACTGGATCATACCCGACCGCGAGCCCGATGGCCGCTACCTGGACGACTTCGCCTTCCCCGACCCGATGCCCACGGCGCTGGTGTGCAACAACGACATGCTGGCCTGTACGGTGGCGGAGGCGCTGGAACGCAGGGGACTGCGGGTGCCGGAGGACGTGTCGCTGGTGGGCTTCGACGACTTCGTGTACGGCAGGCACGCCCGCCCCATCACCACCTACGCGGTGGACCAGCAGCGCATGGCCCAGGTGACCGTGCGCCGCCTGCGCACCCGCGCCCGCGAGGGCATCGAGGGCCCGCTGCGCATGTCGGTGGGCGGCTGGCTGGTGGAGCGGGATTCCGTGATGGACCTGAACACCGGAGAACGGATGGGCCAGAAACATTAAGATTCTGATAATTCCGTTACTTAACCCATAAAGTTAGCCAAATGCGCTTGACGAAACAAAATGATAATGTTATAATCGCCCCAGCGAACAATGAATGATCAATCATTGTTCAAAATTGATAAGTGGAGGAGTCATCATGAAGAAGTTCCTGGCTATGGCCCTGTGCGCGCTGCTGGCGCTGAGCTGCTTCGCCTTCGCGGGCGCGGAGGAAGCGCTGCCCACCTTCGACCAGATCGTGCTGGGCGAGAACACCGACCTGTCGGCCGACCTGCTGTTCGCGTATCACCGCACCGACCGCGAGGAAGTGCTGAAGGGCTACGTCGAGCAGTTCCAGCAGATGTATCCGAACATCAACATCACCTACGACCTGATCACCGACTACGCCGAGAACGCCCTGCTGCGCATCGGCAACAACGACTGGCAGATCATGGGCATCCCCACCGTGGACACCGACGAGCTGCCCAACTACTTCGTGCCGCTGGGCGACCTTCAGACCCTGAGCGCCCAGTACAACTTCATGAGCCAGTGGGCCTATGACGGCGTGTGCTATGGCCTGCCCTCCACCGGCAACGCCAACGGCGTGCTGTACAACAAGGCCGTGTTCGAGGCCGCCGGCATCACCGAGCTGCCCAAGACCCCCGACGCCTTCATTGCCGCGCTGCAGGCCGTGAAGGACAACACCGACGCCATCCCGCTGTACACCAACTACGCCGCGGGCTGGACCATGGGCGCCTGGGACGCCTACATCGGCGTCGCCGCCACCGGCAAGACCAGCTTCTTCAACCAGGACCTGCCCCACACCGCCAACCCCTTCGCGGACCGCGGCGACCAGACCGGCCCCTACGCCGTGTACAAGATCCTGTATGACGCCGTGGCCAACGGCCTGATCGAGGAAGACTACACCACCACCGACTGGGAAGGCTGCAAGGGCATGATGAACCGCGGCGAGATCGCCACCATGGTGCTGGGCAGCTGGGCCTACACCCAGATGCAGGAAGCCGGCGACAAGCCCGAGGACATCGGCTACATGGCGTTCCCGATCACCATCGACGGCAAGCAGTACGCCCCCGCCGGCGGCGACTACAACTTCGGCATCAACGTGCAGGGCACCTACGAGCAGAAGCTGGCCGCCATGTACTACCTGAAGTGGCTGACCCACGAGAGCGGCTTCACCTTCGCCGAGGGCGGCGTGCCGATCGACAAGAACGGCGAGTATCCGGCGCTGTACGCGGCCTTCGAGGGCATCGACATGCTGTCCGACGATCCCGCCCTGCCGGGTGAGGAGACCCTGATGAACGACATGAACAGCGAGTCCGAGCTGGCCCTGAACGCCGGCGGCAACACCAAGGTGCAGGCCATCATCGAGCACGCCTTCAACGGCGACGAGAGCTTTGACGACATCATGGCCGAGTGGAACGCCGCCTGGACCGACGCGCAGGAGACCCTGGGCGTGGAGGTCCGGTAATCCGTTCCACCAAGATCGGTCAGACCTTCTGATGGGGCGGAGCCACGAGAAAGTCTCATGGCTCCGCCCCTTGGCATTGCACGACGACCGACGGGAGGTGCGATCCTTGTCAATGAGGAAAACCGCTCAGTACGTTCCGGGCGGCAGGCGGATCAACTGGCAGAAGGTGGCGGTGATCGTCGCGTTCGGCATTGTGCCGCTGGCCCTGTTGATGATCTTCACGTATTGGCCCTTTGTGAAGATGATCAAGTTCAGCTTCTACAACATGAGCTACACCAAGAACAAGGGCTTTGTGGGCTGGGACAATTACCTGAAGGTGTTCGGCAAGCGCGAATACGTGGACGCGATGCTGCTGAGCCTCTACTACATGGCGGGCGCCGTCGTCCAGCTCTCGCTGGCGCTGTTCTTCGCCTCGATACTCAGCCTGGAGCGGGTCCGTGGCGCGGGCCTGTTCAAATCCGCCATGTTCTTCCCGTTTTTAGTGAACGGCATCGCCATCGGCTACATCTTCAAATACTTCTACACCCGCGGCTTTGTGCTGGATTCGGCGCTGCAGGCCGTAGGCATACCCCTTGAAAAGCTGCCCTACTGGCTGCGCGACCAGTCGGTGAACAACTGGTCGCTGGTGTTCACCAGTTTGTGGAAATACTGCGGCCAGAACATGGTGCTGTTCATCGGGGCGATCGCCTCCATCGACCCCACGCTGTACGAGGCGGCCACCATCGACGGCGCGAACCGCTGGCAGCAGTTCCGCCACATCATACTGCCGGGCATCAAGACGGTGTTCATGCTGAACCTGATCCTGTCCATCACCGGTTCGCTGTCGGCCTTCGAGCCGGCCTACGTGGTGGGCAGCATGGGCGCCAACGGCACGGCCACCTTCTTCATCAAGATCCACCAGATGGCCCACGTGTCGGGCAAGGTGGGCCAGGCCTGCGCCATGGCGATGGTGCTGATGGCGCTGATATTGCTGTTCACCGCCGGCCAGCGCCTGTTCTTCCGCTTCGTGATGAAGGATTCCGACAACACCTTCAACGCGAAGTCCAACAAGGCCAAGGCGCTGTGGTAGGGGAAGGGGGAGAGATACATGGCAAACAACACCGCCTCCGTTACCGCCTTCAACACCGGCGCCCGCGTCAAGCGGGGCGTCATCCGGTTCCTGGAGTACTTCGCGCTGATCTTCGCCAGCTTCGTGGCG
This sequence comes from Clostridia bacterium, assembly GCA_017540445.1. GTDB lineage: Bacteria > Bacillota > Clostridia > Christensenellales > Aristaeellaceae > UBA2862. The sequence continues at coordinate 7,205 of JAFYBB010000162.1, forward strand.
CTGCTGCCCATCGCGTC
>JAFYBB010000163.1 GCA_017540445.1 Clostridia bacterium
CCATCCGGCCGCGCCCAGGCCCTTCAGTACCTGCTCACCAAACACGCCGGTCACCTCCGTCCCGCGCCCGTATGGCCAGGCTCACGCCGTAGCAGATCAGCGCGTATCCCGCCAGCACGGCCTCAGCCCACCTGGGCGTGTGCCTCTGCCCGCCGTAGACCACCCGGGCCTCCTCGATCATGGCCTCCAATTCCTCGGGTGTATGCCGCCGCATGGTCACATTCCGAAGCCCCTGCGCGGCCCTCGGCCCCAGTGCCTCCCTCTGAGAGGGAGGTGGCGCGAAGCGCCGGAGGGAGCCAGTCCCCCTCTCCATCCCGTCCCGCAGCGCCCCGGAGATCTCCGGATCCCCGCCGACGCGGATCGCATAGCCAAACCGCCTCACACGCTCCACTTCCTTCCCATGCGCCGCTGCCGGGCCAGCTCGTCGATCTGCCGGGGCTGGGTGATGTACTCGGCGATGCTCCGCACGTCCACCATCGTCCCGCCGCAGGCCAGCGCCACCCTGCCGTCGCCGATCATGTTCTTGATCTTGCCCACGCTGCAGCCCAGGATCCGCGCCGCGACTGTCCGCGTACAAACCTCGCCGTAGCGATCCAGCATGTCGTTCATCCGGTCAGACATTGCTCGGCCCCCCCTGTCCTCCGTCCGTTCCCTGGCTGCTGGCTGCTGGCTGCTGGTCATCCGGATGCCGGATGTACACCACCATCCGCGGATCGCCCTTAAAAGCCGCGCTCAGCTTCTTCACTGGCCAGTCTCCGAACATCCGCCGGACCGTTCCCATGTCCTGGCTGTTTCCCGGTACCTCCAGCCGCGCCCGCGGCCCTGTGCGCTCCCGATCGGTCAACAGGTAGATGGTGTAGCCGCCGACCTCCGCGATGTCCAGCAGCTCGTTCAGTGTTACCATGATGCGCCCCTCCCTCGTTCTAAACGCCCCATTATTGGGGCATCTGCTTCAAAAAAATATTCGCCCGCTTCTCTGCTTCCTCTATTTTCAGCACATCGCAGATCCTCGTGGCTTCGTCAACATCAAACGGCCTCTGACCGTTGATTTTCGCGCTGAATGCGCTCGTGGAGATTTTCGCCCTCTCCGCAAGCTCTTTGTAGCTCATCCCGTGATACGCAATTTCAGCTCTCAACAAATTCGCCTGCATGCTCTTCGTTTCCCTCCTCTCGGTTGAGCTATGCCCCATTACTGGGACATCTACATATTACCACACACAGCATAATATGTCAACCCATTATTGGGACAAAATTTCGTTTTTTATTTTTGGTGTTGCAATAGCGGGACAGGTGGTATATAATGATGTTGGTGATGCTTATGTCTATCTCTCGGAAACTCCTCAGCGCCATGCATTCCAAGAAAATCAGTACACGCGCGCTGTCTGAAATGACTGGAATACCTAAGTCCGCAATCCAGCGATACACGAGCGGCGACACCGAAAAAATACCGGCTGACCGCCTCGCGAAGATGGCCGATTGCCTCGGCGTTCCGCTGTCTGCTCTCGCCGACGATATTGTACCGCGCCGCATCGTGGCCCTCTGTAACACCAGGGGAATCAACCTTGACGAGCTTGCGGCTCGAACCGGTGTAGATCGTCGAATCATTGATACAATTACTAAACCCGGAGCGCTGCCGTCTACATCTTTACTGGCCCGAATCTCTGAAGTCCTCGGCGTTTCCGTAGACTATCTATTGGGGCGTGAAGATGTCGACGGTCCACGTCTCCCCTCCAACGTCCGCTCCATCCAGTCCCTCCACCGCCAGGTCATCCCCGTGATCGGCGAGGTGGCCGCGGGCGAGCCGATCTACGCGCCGGAGGAACTGGGCGTATATGTGGACAGCCCGGTGGACGCCGACGCGGCCATGACTGTCAAGGGCGACAGCATGTCTCCCGGCTATCAGGACGGGGACATCGTATACATCAAATGCCGCCCGGATGTCCAAGAGGGCATGATCGCTGTGGTCTTCCTGGACGACGAGGCCGTGATCAAGCGCGTCTACAAGCGCCAAACCGGCCTGACGCTGGCGTCCGACAACCCCGCTTACCCGCCGATCATGGCAGAATTTGAAGATTACACCAACATGAGGATCTTCGGCATGCCGGTGGGATATACGAGGATATATAAAAACAGGATCGAGGGCAAGATCAAGAAGGGAATGGTGTAGAGATGAAGCGTCTGATCGTGTTTGTTGTTTTGGCCGCTCTGTTGACTGGCTGCGCCTTTGCGGAAGGTCAGCCGACCAGGTATTCCATTGGTGATATATCCGTCTTTGTCCCCTCAGATTTCACGATTGCCGAGAATAACGCGGAAGTGCTGACGTTCAAAAGAGCCTTCGGATCCAGGACCCTCCTGTTCGCGATAAGGGATGGCGAGAATGTGACGCCCCAATCAGCTGCGTCGTTGATGAAAGACAGCCTTGGTGTGGGCGACTTCACTTATGATGTTTCCGCGTCCATCAATGGCATACCCTATGTGGATTGTACCTTTACAAACGACAACCCGTTTTTGTTTGGCAAAGCGGCGCTCATATTGGATGAATCCACCGATACGGTTTATGTTATCTGCTATACGTCCATTATGAAGATGGACGGAACCGACCTGGAACTCTGGAATCTGATTCTTGGCAGCATAGAAGCGCCGACAATCCTATCTCGAGAAAACAATGCGCCAATTCCGGAGTCAACCCCAGAGCCAATCCCAGAGCCAACCCCAGAGCCAACCCCAGAGCCAACTGCTGAACCAACTGCTGAACCAACTCCAGAGTCAACTGCTGAACCAACCCCAGAACCCACGCCGGCCCCCACACTCAAGCGAGTCGAGCGCGTGACATTACGCCCAATACCGACCGCCACGCCGAAACCTACTAAGAGCGCGCCAAACGACGAGGAAACCGTTCGTTTTATCCAGGAGATGCTCGTCGCCATCGGCACACTGGATCAAAGCGGCATCACCGGTATGTATGATTCGGCCACCGAAAGCGCTGTGCGCGCCTTCCAGCAATGGGTAAATCAAGTTCAGGGTGGCGACGTGCTGACGGAGACCGGACAAGTAGACGACCACACACGTCAGGCGTTAGAGTATTATTATGACCATGAGTATACCATCGCCGATACCCAGCCCACGCTCCAGCCCATTCTGCCGCCGTCGCTGGATTTCAAGGCGGTCAACCGCAATCCGGACAACTATGCCATGCAAACATACACGATCACCGGCACGGTGGTCCAGTCGATCGAAACCGCCGAACTGCGCGACGACAAGACCTACCGCACTCACCTGCGCGTCGCCGTCGACGACGACCATGATCAGATGATCCTGGTCCTGTACAATCGCCCCTGCACCGCGGATCGCGTCCTCGAGGATGACAGGATCACCTTCGGCGCCATGTGCTTTGGTCTGACCTCCTACGAGGCCCTCAGCGGCCTGACGATCACGCTGCCGTACTTTGGACTGATTGAACTATACAGTATAGAATAAAGCCGCAGAAGGAGGCTCCTTATGCCTAAAAGACCCCTCTACCGCTCCAAGGTGAAGATCGGCGTCGACGCCGACGGCAAGCCCATCAACAAGTGGATCCAGGGACGCACCAAGGCAGCGCTGCGCGAGGCCCGCGAGGCCGTGATCGCCCGCTACATCACAGGCACCGCCCTGACCGACGACCGCCTGTTCGGCGACTACGCCTCCGAGTGGTACAGGATCCGCAAGGAGCCCTTCATCTCCGCCAGCAGCCGGGAGTCCTACCGCAGCGCCTTGAACAGGCACCTTTTCCCTGTCCTCGGGGATCGGATGCTCCGCTCGATCGGCGCGATGGAACTCCAGGAGCTGCTCAACAGCTACACGGGAAAATCCAAGTCACTGATCACCAACATCCTGGCCACGCTGCGCGGCGTCTTTGGCTCGGCCATGGCCGACAGGCTGATCTCCTCGGACCCTACGGACTACCTGATACGCCCCACGGCCAGGCCCACCGCCGTGAAGCCGGCCTTGACCGCCGGGCAGCGCGCCGCCCTGGAGGAGGTCTGCCGCACGCACCCGCAGGGTCATTACCTGGCGCTCCTGTATTACCTCGGCTGCCGCCCGGGCGAGGCCCGCGGGCTGATGTGGCAGGACGTCGACTGGTCCGCCGGTCTCGTTCACATCGAGCGGGACATCGACTACAAAGATCACGGCAACCCCGGCGCGCTCAAGAACCGGGCCAGCGACCGCCACGTGCCCATGCCTGAGCCCCTGCGCGCCCTCCTGCAGCCGCTGCGCGGTCTGCCCGACACCTACATCGCCCACGCGCCCAGCGGCCCCGACAGGCCCCTCTCGAAGTCCAGCGCGGACCGCCTGTGGCTACGCCTGATGGACGCCGCGGGCATGACCGTCGCGCCGCCCGAGGACGACGACAAATACGAGCAGTACGATCCTCGCCACAACCTCCGCCCGCTGATCACGCCGCACGCCCTCCGGCACAACTATATCACCATGTGCTGGGAGCATGGCTTCGACCCCTACGAGACCATGACGCTGGTCGGCCACGCCTCGATCACGACCACCATGAACATCTACACCCACCTCTCCGAGGCCCAGATGTCGAAGACCGCCGCGAAGCTGGACGACATGTTCCGCTCTCAACCTGTTCCCAAAGTTGCACAAAAGTTGCATTGATCCGAGCCCAAAAAAGAACGAACCCCCGAGAACGCCGTGTTCCCGGGGGTTTTTGGTGGAGCCGAGGGGGGTCGAACCCCTGTCCGAAGACCAAAGAATCAGAGCATCTCCGAGCGCAGTCTGCGTTTTGACATTCCCTCCGCCGAACTCCCACAGACGGGATTGCGGCATCAGTAGCTTCATAAATCCCACCGCCGGCAAAGCTTATGGCGGCTGGTTCCCTGCTTTTACGACGCCGATGATCTGCGCGGCAGGACGCTCAGGTTCGACGATCGCCGATTAAGCGGCGACAGGAACGAAATTAGCTTCGTCAGTTCATTTAAGTTTCCCGTTTTTAGGCGGTTCAGGGCCGCCGCTCGCTTCTCTGCCCCTTCGCATCCCCGTCGAAACCAAATACGGCCCCGTATGGGAAAGGGCGAACTGAATACTCCCTTCTCGTCAGTTTCTGGCGCGCATGGAGCGCTCGATGTCGCGCTGGGCGTCGCGCTTGGCCATGTCGTCGCGCTTGTCGTACAGCTTCTTGCCCTTGCACAGCGCCAGCTCCAGCTTCATGCGGCCCTCCTTCAGGTACACGCTCAGCGGGATCAGCGCCAGGCCCTGCTGCATCACGCTCTGATGGGCCTTGCGTATTTCGACCTTGTGCATCAACAGGCGCTTCGGGCGCAGCGGGTCGGTGTTGAAGTAGCTGCCCTTCTCGTAGGGGCTGATGTGCATGCCGTACACGAACATCTCGCCGTCCTTCACCGCGGCGTAGCAGTCCTTCAGGCTGCATTTGCCCAGGCGGATGGACTTGACCTCCGTGCCCTTCAGCTCGATGCCCGCTTCCCAGGTCTCCAGGACGAAGTAATCATGCCGGGCGCGGCGGTTCTGCGCGATGACCTTGACGCCCTTCTGCGGCATGGCTGCATCCTCCCCGTTCCGAAATACGCTGATCTATTATACCACGCCCCTGAGGTTTTGTAAACCTCCCGCTTTGGGCCGGGCGTCATTTTTCATAGATGAAGTTGTACAGCTCCAGGGCGTTCTTGGCGAAGTCGCAGTCGTACAGCATGGACTGGTCGTTGCGGTACTCCTCCTTGAAGGTCCCGGCGATGGGCATCCTGAAGCCCTTCATGTTGCCCAGGCCGTTGGCGCACACCTTCACAGCCAGGTTGAACATGTCGTTGAAGGGCAGATTGGTCTTGACCTCGCCGATCATATCCGAGGCCAGGGAGGCCATCTGCATGGCGTCCAGCTGCTTGATCTTCTCCAGCAGCTTTTCCAGCACGATGCGCTGGCGCTCGGTGCGCATGGCATCGCCGCCGGTCAGCTTTCGGATGCGGGCGTAGGCCAGGGTCATGCGCCCGTTCAGGTGGGTGTTCTCGCCGTAGGTCTCCAGGAACACGTTCCACTCCTCGGGCTCCTCCACCCCGGAGCGCTTGGCGAAGCGGTACTGCTCCACGATCATGTCGTTGATCTTGTCCTTCTCGGCCTCGGTGATGTCCAGGTCGATGCCGCCCAGGCGCTCGGCGATCTTCTGGAAGCCGAAGTAGTTCACCATGACGTAGTACTGTATGTTCATGTTGAAATACTCGTTCACCGTGCGCATCGCCAGGTTCGGGCCGCCGAAGTAGTTGGCGGCGTTGATGCGGTAGGTGCCGCTCCACTTGCCGATGTCCTTGAGCTCCACGGCCAAATCGCGCATGATCGAGGACAGCTTCACCTCGCCGGTGTTCCTGTTGATCGAGCAGATGATCAGCGCGTCGGTGCGGGCGCTGTCGTTCAGCGTGCGCTCGTCCGTGCCCATCAGCAGCACGTTCAGCCACTCCTCGGGCAGGCCCGGATAGAGCTTCAGGTCGGTGACCTTGGCCATGTCCGCCTCCGAAAGGCTGCCCGCCTCAAACTCCGCATCGGCCAGCTTATCGGACAGCGCCTCGGTGTCCACCGGCGCCTGGGCCTCCACGGACGTCTGCACTTCCTTGAACGCCGGCTCCGCCGGGGTGCCGGGCGTCGGGGCGGGCTTGTCCCCTCCGCCGAAGGGCTTCGCGATCACCAGCACGAGCACCAGCACCAGCACCGCGGCCAGCGCCGCGAACAGCGGCGCGCGGTTCGGCTGGTTCCTGCGCCCGCCGCGGCTGCCCTGGGGCGCGCGCCGCGCGGGGGCGGGCCGCTGACCGGAGGCCGGTCGCTGGCCGGAAGCGGGGCGACGCTGCCCGGTCGCCGGGCGCTGACCGGAAGCCGGTCTTTGGCCGGAAGCCGGACGTCTCTGTCCGGAAGCGGACGCGGGCCTGCGCTGCGCGGGCGCGGGCCGCCGCGCGCCGCCCTGGCTCTCGCGGGATATGCCGGCCTGTACCCGGGGCCTGTTATCGTAATCAGAAGGATAGTTGTTTGCCACTTCAAGTGCCTGCCTTCCCATTTGTAATCGTGAATCGGTCACATTATACCGACAAAGCATGTGTTCTGCAACCGCAAACAGGTTCAAAGTCGGCCCCAAATATGACAATATCGTGACATTCCCCGCTCTTTGGCGCAAACACCGGCCTGTGGCGCGGCACGGCGGGCCGTTTCGCGCCAAAAATGATGGCTTTTCCCCGTTGACAACGCGCCACAAACGATGTATAATACCTTCGGTCCGAATAAGCAGACACTGCGTAGGTTCGCGCAGTGTCGATTCTTATTCGGCTCAATTCATGTATATATGCGATCACGCAGATCCCAGGAGGTTTCATCATGGCAGAATCCCGCATACTCACCTTTACCGATAAGAAGAAGCTGGAGGAGCAGCTGGCCCAGCTGAACGAGGAGAAGAAGCACGTCGCCGAGGAGATCGGCACGGCCAAGGGCTTCGGCGATCTGAGCGAGAACGCCGAGTACGACGCCGCCAAGGCCCACGAAGCCGAGGTGTACGGCAACATCGCCCGCATCGAGGCCGAGCTGCGCACCGCCACCTTTGTGGACGACAGCGACGTGGACGCCACCACCGCGGCGCTGGGCACCGTGGTGCGCGTACTGGACATGGAATACGACGAGGAGGACGAGTACACGCTGGTGGGCTTTACCGAGGCCGACCCGTCGAAGCTGTTCATCTCCAACGAATCCCCCATCGGCATCGCGCTGTGCGACACCGACGGCAAGGGCACCGGCGCGCGGGTCGGCGACATCGTCGAGGCCAACACCCCCGGCGGCGTCGTTCGGCTGAAGGTGCTGTCCATCCGCAAGCGCTGATCTACATCCCACCGAGAGGAGTTACGAGCATGGCACAAACCTACCAGGTCCCCGCGGGCTACACCGAGCAGGATACCATCCGCCTGAACAAGCTGAACGCGCTGATCGAAGCGGGCCGCAATCCCTATGAGATCACCACCTACGACCGCACCCACACCTCCGGCCAGATCCGCCGCGACTACGACGCGCTGGAGGGCAAGACCGTCCGCATCGCCGGGCGCATGCTCAGCCGCCGCGTGATGGGCAAGGCCAGCTTCGCCCAGCTGCAGGACCCGGACGGCGCCATGCAGATCTACGTGCGCCGGGACGACGTGGGCGAAGAGCCCTACAAGGACTTCAAGGCCCTGGACATCGGCGACATCATCGGCGTGACCGGCATTGTGTTCAAGACCAAGACCGGCGAGATCTCGGTGCACGCCTCGGAATACACGCTGCTCACCAAGAGCCTGCACCCGCTGCCGGAGAAGTTCCACGGGCTTACGGACACGGACACCCGCTACCGCCAGCGCTACGTGGACCTGATCGTGAACCCCGAGGTGAAGGACACTTTCGTCAAGCGCAGCCTGATCCTGCGCGAGCTGCGGGCCTTCCTGGACGGCCGCGGCTACCTGGAGGTGGACACCCCGATCCTCACCCCCTTTGAGATCGGCGCGTCCGCCCGTCCCTTCTACACCCACCACAACACGCTGGACATGGACATGGTGCTGCGCATCGAGACGGAGCTGTATTTGAAGCGCCTGATCGTGGGCGGCCTGGACCGGGTGTACGAGGTGGGCCGCATCTTCCGCAACGAGGGCATGGACACCAAGCACAACCCGGAATTCACCACCATCGAGCTGTACGAGGCCTACACCGACTTCCACGGCATGATGGATTTGGTGGAGGACATGATGAAGACGGTGACCCTGCGGGTGCGGGGCAGCCTGGTGGTGCCGTACCAGGGCCACGACATCGACATCGGCCACTGGGAGCGGCTGACGATGGTGGAGGCCGTCAAGAAGTACAGCGGCGTGGACTTTTACGACTGGAAGACGGACGAGGACGCCGTCGCCGCCGCGAAGGCGCACCACGTCGAATTGCCCGAGGTGCCCACCAAGGGCGCGATCCTGGCGGAGTTCTTCGACGCCTTCGTCGAGGAAAAGCTGATCCAGCCCACCTTCATCTACGACTACCCGGTGGAGATCAGCCCGCTGGCCAAGCGCAAGCCTGACGACCCGGCCTTCACCGAGCGCTTTGAGTACTTCATCAACGCCACCGAGTTCGGCAACGCCTTCTCCGAGCTGAATGACCCGCTGGACCAGCGGGAGCGCTTTGAGAAGCAGGTGGCCCAGCGCAAGGCCCTGGACCCGGACAGCCGCGCCCAGGTGGACTACGACTTCATCAACGCCCTGGAGTACGGCATGCCCCCCACTGGCGGCCTCGGCTTCGGCGTGGACCGCCTGGTGATGCTGCTGACCGGCAGCGATTCCATCCGGGACGTGCTGCTGTTCCCGAC
>JAFYBB010000164.1 GCA_017540445.1 Clostridia bacterium
GCACCATTAGCTCAGTTGGTAGAGCACCTGACTCTTAATCAGGGTGTCCAGGGTTCGAGCCCCTGATGGTGTACCAAAGCGAAAATCCTGTCGACGGAGGTCGGCAGGGTTTTCGCTTTGTATTTTTCATTCTTCAGTTTTCAGTTTTAAGTATTCATTCTTCACCCTTCCGCCCGCATCTCCTTCAGTATCCCGCTGGCCTTCAGGGCGGGGAGCACGGCGTGGTAAAACAGCGGCGCGGCGATCACGGCGGCGGCGGCGTTGATCAGCGACGGGATCAGCTTGGCCCACATCGTCGCCCAGACGGCGTCCATCGGGAAGCCGTAGACCAGCTTCTGATAGATGAAGGTCTTCAGCATGTACAGCGCCACGTAGGTCAGCGCGCCGCATACGCAGGCCAGCACCGTGCGGTCCGCCCGGTCCCGGTGCTCCGCCGATGCGCGGGCGATCGTGCCGCAGACCCAGGCCATCGCGAACTTGCTGACGAGGGTGATCAACACGTTGATGAAATCGTAGCCGCCCGCCAGCGCGTCGTACAGCGCCGAGCCGATGCCGGCGGCCAGGCCGCCCTGCAGCGGGCCCAACAGCAGGCCGCTGAGCAGGCACACGGCGTTGGCGAAGTGGACCTTCGAGCCCAGCAGCGGAAAGCGGAACAGGGTGACCACATACACCATCGCGGCCATCATGGCCATGAAGGTGATGTTCAGCACGCTCAGGTTATTTTTCTTCATGGGGCACCTCCCGGGTCGATTGGCTATTGACTGTTGACGCTGCCCAGTATATACTAAATTTGATAATATGAAAAGTGCCAGAACGAGAGAAAATTATAAGGCCAATGAGAAGCGATAAGCCGGAATATTTGAAGCTGTACGAATTCCTGCGGGACGAGATCACCCGCGGCGCGTGGCCGGTAGGCGCGCGCCTGCCCTCCCGGCGCCAGATGGCGCTGGACCGGGGGGTCAGCGCCATCACCGTGGACCACAGCTATGAGCTGCTGTGCGAGGAGGGCTATGCCGAGTCCAGGCCCCGCAGCGGCTACTACGTGGCCTACCGCAGCTCCGACGGCTTTGCCGACGCCCAGCCGCAGCCCCGGGTGCACCGGCCGAGCCCCGCGCCCGCGCCCAAGGAGAGCTTCCCCCTGTCGGTGCTGACCCGGGCCATGCGCCGGGTGATTGCCGACTACGGCGAGGACATGCTGAGAAAATCGCCGAACGCGGGCTGTCCCGAACTGCGCGGCGCGCTGGCCGGGTACCTCTCCCGGAACCGGGGCATCGAGGCCGGCGCGGAGCAGATCGTCATCGGCTCGGGCTCCGAGTACCTGTACGGGCTGGTGGTGGAGATGCTCGGCGCGCAGCGGGAGTTCGCCATCGAGCATCCCTCCTACGAGAAGATCGAACGGGTCTATCAGGCCCGCGGCGTGCGCTGCGATCCCCTGCCCCTGGGCCGCGACGGCATACGCAGCGCGGCGCTGGCCGCCACCCAGGCCTCGGTGCTGCACATCACGCCCTATCGCAGCTACCCCACCGGCGTGACGGCCTCGGCCTCGAAGCGGGCGGAGTACATCCGCTGGGTGTCCCAGGGCGACCGCTACATCGTCGAGGACGACTTTGAATCGGAGTTCTCGCTGCTCAGAAAGCCCGAGGACACCGTGTTCACCCGCTCCGGCGGCGCGCGCGTGATCTACATGAACACCTTCTCCCGCACCGTGTCGCCCTCCATCCGCGTGGGCTACATGGTGCTGCCCACAGCGCTCCTGCCGCTGTTCGAGGGCCGGGTGGGCTTCTACTCCTGCACCGTGCCGGCCTTCGAGCAATACCTGCTGGCCGACCTGATCACAAGCGGCGACTTCGAGCGGCACATCAACCGCATGCGCCGCAAGCGCCGCAAGGAAGAGCGCGCGGCGGCGCCGGAGGGCGCAACACCACCGACAAACACGGAAAGGAGCTGAGGACATGCTGCTTCCCATACACGCCGCTTTGGCGGAGACGGCGGATTCCCCGGTGGATGAGGTCGTGGCCCAGGTCAGCGACATCATCGAGACCGCCGGCGACCACGCGGGCGACTTCCTGTCGGGGCTGCCGGTGCTGACCACCAAGCTGCTGATGGCCGCCCTGGCGATCTTCCTGGGGATCATCATCATGCGCATCGGACGGCGCATGATCGCCTCCATCGTGGGCATGCGCGGCCAGAAGGGCATGAAGTCCGTCCAGCAGGTCAGCACGGTCCGCTCGCTGGTGACCAGCATATTCAACTACATCATGTACTTCATCATCGTGACGATCGTGCTCAGCATATTCGGGGTGAATGTGTCGTCCATACTGGCGGTGGCCGGCATCGGCGGCGTGGCCATCGGCTTCGGTGCGCAGACGCTGATCAAGGACATCATATCGGGCATGTTCATATGGATGGAGGGCAGCATCGCCGTGGGCGACATCGTCACCATCAACGGCCTGTCCGGCGTGGTGGAGTCCATCGCCATCCGCACCACCGTGGTGCGCGACTACAACGGCAATGTGTACGTGATCCCCAACGGCGACATACGGACGCTGACGAACATGAGCCGCGGCTACAAGCGCGCCATCGTGGACATCCGCTGCCCCTATGAGGCCGACCAGGGCCACATCGTGGAGATCCTGAAGGACGAGGTGGAAAAGGCGGGCCGGGAGATCGAGGGCCTGACCGCCGCGCCGGAGGTCATGAGCATACTGTCCTTCGAGACGGACGCCGTGGTGGTGCGCATCGCCGCCCAGTGCCCCATCGGCGAGCACTGGCGCATCGAGCGCGACCTGCGCACGCGGGTCAAGGCGCGCTTCGACAGGGAGGGCATCGTGATGCCCCACTACCAGAAGGTCGTCATCAATCAGTGAGGCTTTGCCGCAACAATATGGCATGACCGCCGGAATCCCGCGGGATTTCGGCGGTCATGCCATTTCATCGTCCAGCGAATCCATCAGCGCGCGCATCAGTTCGATCGACGCTTGGCCGGCGGAGCTCTGCAGCTCGATGCGTCCGGGCGTGTCGTCCGAGCGCAGGCCGCGGGTGTCCAGCAGGTATTTCAGCCGCGCCGCCGTGCCCTCGCGGCCGTCGAACAGGCGCGCGTTCGGGAACAGGCGCTGGATGCCGTCCCGCAGGAACGGGTAGTGGGTGCAGCCCAGCACGATGGCGTCCACCTGGCGGTCCCTGTACGGGCCGAGCAGCTCCAGCAGGCGCGCCTCCGCCTCCGGGGAGCGGGCCCTTCCGGCCTCCACCAGCTCCACGAGCCCATGACCGGCGACCAGTATCGCGTCGTCGCCGTACTGCGCCATCAGCTTTTCAAACTTGGACAGCCGCAGCGTGGCCTCGGTGGCCAGCACGATCACCTCGCCGCCGTGCCGGGCGAAGTGGGCCGGCTTCAGCGCCGGCTCCATGCCCACGATGGGCAGCCGGGGGTGCTCTGCGCGCACGATCTCGGCATAGGCGGAGGTGGCGGTGTTGCAGGCGATCACGATGGCCTTGACCCCCCGCTCCAGCAGCTTCCCCAGCCCCGCCGCGCACAGCGCGCGAATCTCCCCGATGGGCCGCGGCCCGTAGGGGGCGTTCAGGTTGTCGCCGTAGAACAGGAAGTTCTCGTTGGGCATCTGCCTGCGCGCCTCGTGCAGCACGCTGATGCCGCCCACGCCGGAATCGAAAAAGCCGATCAGGTCGTTCTTCATGCGCCAGCGCTCCCATTCCAGATCGCACAGGCCCGGTCAAACACCGCGTCGATCATCGCCTGGCAGTCGTCCACAAAATCCAGCACGTACTTTTCGTCGACGAAGCGCACCGGCCCGTGCTTCGGGCACGGCCCGCGGTAGAGGTCCAGTATCATCTTACGCCATTCCGTAAACTCATAAGCGGTCAGCTGCGGGTGATCGCAGGGCGTCTGCGCGCGCCCGATCAGCTTCAGCGCCGCCTCCAGGCGCGGGTTTTCGCGGTACATCGCAAAGTCGGTCACGAAGGTGTCGTTGTAGTAGATGTCGGTGTCCAGCTTGCCGTCCGGCTTCAATATACCCGGCAGCCGCTCGCGGTAGCGGGGCACCCACTGGGCGTCGGTCAGCACGTGCACGCCGTAGCCGATGTCAAAGGGCGTGCGGTGCTCCCGCCAGTAGTCGACCACCTCGTCGGGATGGGGCCGGCCCCAGTTGTGCAGGTGGATCTCGTCCTTGTGGGACTTGTCGTCGCCATCCCGGACGTGTATGGCGTCCGGCGAGATCACGCCGTAGTAGAACTCCGGGCAATCCAGATACGCCGGGTGCCGCTGCGCCCAGCGGTCGCCCGCCAGCAGATGGACCATCATCAACGCCATGCACAGTCCGCCCCCTTCCTTTGTATGCCTCTATTTTAGACCCTGCCGGCGGTTTTGTCAAATATTGTGCTATTGGCGACGATGCTTGATTCTTAATACGCCATCCGATATAATAGCGTTGACAACAGAAAATGCCTTATCCAGAGTGGCGGAGGGACAGGCCCGATGATGCCCGGCAACCGGTCGGCGGCAGCGCCGACGAGGTGCCAATTCCTGCGACGCGGGGTCCCCCCCTAGTCGAAAGATGAGGCGAGATGGATTCTTTCAGCTCGCCGAAGGCGGGTTTTTTGTTGGCTATCATAATGCAAGGAGATACCGCTATGAGAC
>JAFYBB010000165.1 GCA_017540445.1 Clostridia bacterium
CAGCACGGCCTTGCGGCTGGCGACGATGCGCTTCTTGGCCTTGTCGATCTCGATGATCTTCAGCGTCATGGGCTGGCCCACGAACTCGTCGATCTTCTCGACATAGCGCAGGGACAGCTGGGACGCGGGGATGAAGGTGCGGATGCCCGCCACGTCGGCAAGCAATCCGCCCTTGACGGCTTCCTTGCCGACGCCCTCGACGAACTCGCCGGCCTCTTCCTTGGCACAGATCTCTTCCCACGCCTTGCGGTTGATGATGTTCTTCTGGGAAAGCAGAACGTTGCCCTCGCCGTCATTGACCTTGACGACCTCGACTTCGATCTCATCGCCTTCCTTGACATCGGTAGAAGAAAGCTCGGATTTCTTAACGATACCGTCAGACTTATAGCCGATGTTGACGCAAACCTCATCGTCGGTGATCATTTCGACCTTGCCAGTGATGATCTGGCCGGGGCGAATTTGAACTATGGTCTTGTCGATGGCTTCTTCTGACATGACTTCCAGTTCCGGGTTCTCTTCGGGGTTAACTTTCTTCTCGATGTCGTTCATTCTTGCAACAACCTCCTTAATTATACAATCCGGCGTGGAAGCACCGGCTGTAATCCCGATCGTATCGGACGGCGAAATTTCGATGCCGTCCAGCTCATCCGCCGTCTCGATGAAGTGGGTCCGGGGGCACAGGTCAGAGGCGAGCCTGTACAGCTTCTGGCTGTTGGCGCTCTGCCGGCCGCCGACCACGATCATCACGCTGACGCGGCGGGCGATGTCCGCGACCTCCTGCTGGCGGTCGCGGGTGGCGGTGCAGATCGTGGCGCGCACCGTCAGCCTTGGGATGCGCCCCGAAAGCCGCCGGCACAGCGCGTCGAACCGCGCCTGCACCATGGTGGTCTGGGCCACCACGAGGGCCTGATCCATCGGCGGCAGCGCGTCCACGTCTTCGTCCGTCAGCACCGCGAAGGCCGGGCCGTCCGTCCAGCCCAGTATGCCCTGCACCTCCGGGTGCTCGCGCTCGCCGATCACGATCAGCGGCACGCCGCCCTCCGAGGCCGAGCGCGCCATGTCGTGGATGCGCTGCACGAAGGGGCAGGTGGCGTCCACGATTTGGCAGCCCTTTGCCTCCAGCGCCCGGTAGGCCGCCCGGCCGATGCCGTGGCTGCGGATCACCACCCGCGCGCCGCTTGGGATCTGCGAGGGCGCCTGGGCGCTGGTCACGCCCATCGCCGCCAGCGCTTCCACGACCTGCGGGTTGTGGATGATGGGGCCGAGCGTCGTGGCCGGAGCCGCCCGTTCAGCCGTCTCCACGGCCCGCCTCACGCCGAAGCAAAAGCCCGCGTGCCGGGCCAGTATCACGCCCGCGATGGATAACCGCCTCCGCTTAATCGATCAAACCGATATGCATACTCGTTGTATACATGCATAACTATACTATTTATGCTATCCGTTCTATTTCGATTGAGTCCTTTAATTTTCCTGCAATGATTCTGCGATTTTACAGAATATTAACGGCCTGGGAGGCATGATGCTCAGGGCTTTTTGAACGTTGACCGCTTCGGCGCGCCGCGCTTGCGCAGCAGCTTCCGATAGGCCTTCAGCTTTTGCTTCGGACAGGTAAAGGTTGCCCGGGCGTATATGGCCTTGAAGGCGCGTGCGCCCACGGTTTTCGCGGTCAGCTTCGTGGAGCGGATGACGATGGTCTTCAGGGCCTTGCACTTGTAGAAGGCCTGTCTGCCGATGCGCTTGAGGCCCGCGCCCAGGGTGACGGCCTTCAGGGCCTTGCAGCCGCAGAAGGCGCCGCTGCCGATGGCGGTGACCCTGTCGCCGACGGTGACCCTGGACAGCTTTTTCATGCCCCGGAAGGCGTTGGCGCCGATGGCGACCACATCGACGCTCCGGGGCGCATCGTCGAAATCGCTGATGGCGTCCGGAACGGTGAGCGTCCTGATATTCCTGTCGGTCGTGCCGATCAGCGTGGCCTTGCCCCTGGAAACCCTGAATTTCAGGGCGCCGACTTTGATGACGGAAGGCTTGGGAGACGGCGTGGGCGTGGGCCGGGGCGAGGCCGTCGGCGGCGCGGCGGTTGCCGTGGGCGCGGGCGTGGGTGTGGGCGTGGGTGTGGGCGTCGGCGTGGGCGTGGGCGTGGGCGTCGGCGTGGGCGTGGGCTCAGGCAGCATTTCAATGTTGAATTTGGACATCTCGCCGTCTCTGCCGGTCATGCCCTCGCCCGGTACGGGCTGAATGCCGAGGGTGACGCTGCCGTCGCCCAAGCGCCTGCACAAGTCCCCCGGAACGGTGAGCCTGCCGTCCTCCAGCGTGCACTCGTGCTCGTATCTATGGCCTTTGGCCTCGTTGGTCAGCTCTATCCAGAAGGCCCAACGATCCGCGTACAGGCCGCTGGGAACGATCACCAGATCCTCGCCCAGCCTGAGGCTCCCCGGGACGACATAGGTGAAGCTCGGCGTTCCCAGATCGCCGTAGGGCGCGGTGACGGTGATGGTCTTGGGCCGCGTGCCGTAGAATTCGCCGTGGTCGTGACACATGGCGAACAGGACATACTGCCCGGGCTTGCCGTAACTGTGAGGATGGACGGGATCGTCGCCTGTCAGCGAGCAGGAGCTGTCGTCGCCATAGATCATCATGCCGCCGCCGTCATGCGCGTCGTAGTCCGCGCAGCTGCCCCAATGGCCGGTGACGCCGGGGTTGAAGGTCTGATTGGTCAGCAGTCTGTCGGGACAGCCCAGCAGCTGCATGTCGGCCCTGGTGCGGATGACGCAGATGCCGAACAGAGAACCGCTCGCCACCTCCGCGCCGTTTGAGCAGGCGGTGAGGCCGATGTAACGGTAGTTGCCGGGCTCCGGGACAAATTCGTAATTGCCGTCGTCAGACCGGGAGAGCTCGTGGGTGACGTGCTTATAGACGCCTTCCGGCACTCCGTCGGATGACAGATTTTCTCCCAGATATTGCCACAGATCCAGCTGAAGCAGGTCGAAATCGACGCGGCAGCGCACCGAGAAGTGAAGCGCGTCCCCGTACATGATATAGTCCTTTTCGACGGTGGTCGTGTAGAGACTTTCACCAGCGGCGACGGCGGTTTCGCTGCCGGTATCGGTCCCGGCGGCAGGCGCGCCGCCATCCTTGGGTGCGGGCAGGTCGCCTTCGGGGCCGCTGTCCTCCGGGGGCAGGAGCTGGAATTCGTCCAACTCCCCGATGGTCGCGTTTACCGACGGCGCGAAGGCCTCGTCCATCTCCGCGAGGGCGAACATGGGCAGCAGGCACGCTGCCAGCAGCAGCGCCGCCGGACGGATGAGCGGATTGCGTTTCATATTCTCAGCCTCCCTGTATGGAATTCGGGCAAGGGCTCACTTTTTCAGCGCCCACACCGCGTCCTCGATGCGGCGGGTGGCCGCGGCGAGGGTCTCGCTGTTCACCCGCCGGCCGAAGTCGGACAGGTCCACGGGCTTGCCGAAGCGGATCTGCATCCTGCGAAACAGACGGTAGGGCCCGCCGATGTAGGCGGGGATCACCGGGGCGTTCGCGCGCAGGGCGATCATCGACACGCCCTCCAGCATCGGTGTGCGCGAATTGTCCTTCACCCGGGTCCCCTGGGGGAATATGGCCAGAGCGTGGCCCTGAGCCACCAGCTGCAGCGCCGTGCGCACGGCGCCCAGGTCGCTGTGGCCCCGGTCCACCGGGAAGCCGCCCAGCCCGCGGATGAACGCGGCCACGGGCTTCCACTTGAACAGCTCGATCTTGGCCATGAAGTGGAAGAAGCGGTTTCTGACCGGTATGGCCAGCATGAACGGGTCCCGGTTGCTGCAGTGGTTGCAGCACAGCACAAAGCCGCCCTCGGCGGGGATGTTCTCAAGGCCCTCCACCCGGGTGGGGAAGAACAGCGCGTACCATGCCCCCAGCAGGACGCACATAAATCGGTAAAATCGCTTGTTCACATTAGCCTCCTATGGCCTTCAGGGCCAGGCGCTTCATCTCGGCGATGCTCTCCTCCAGCGTCAGGCCGGAGGTGTCCACGCGCACGGCGTCCGCCGCGGCCACCAGCGGCGACGCGGCGCGGTGGGTGTCCTGGTAATCGCGCTCGAGCATCTCCTTCAGCACATCCTCGTAGGGCTGGGGCATGCCCTTCTGCTCCAGCTCCAGGCAGCGGCGTTTGGCCCGCTCCTCGGCGGAGGCGGTCAGGAAGATCTTGAGCGTGGCGTTCGGCAGCACCTTGGTGCCGATGTCCCGGCCGTCCATGATCACGTCGTGGCCCTCGGCGATCTTCTGCTGCAGCGCCACCAGGCGCACCCGCACCTCGGGCACGGCGGACACGTCGCTGGCGGCCATCGAGACCTCCGGCTCGCGGATGGCGGCGCTCACGTCCTCGCCGGACAGGAAGATGTGCTGCACGCCGTCGATGTAGCGCACGGTGATGTCCACGTCGTTCACGCTGGCCGCGACCGCCGCGGCGTCCTTCGACAGCCCCTTGCGCAGCATGTACAGCCCGAAGGCGCGGTACATGGCCCCGGTGTCCAGGTACATGGCGTTCAGTTCCCTGGCCAGGGCCTTGGCGATCGTGGATTTGCCCGCGCCCGCCGGGCCGTCGATGGCGATGGAGAAGGGTTTGTTTGACGATCCTGCGAGTTCCGCGATGGCGTGGGCGAAGATCTTTACGCCCAGCATCATCTTGTTCACGTCGATGTACTCGTCGGCGATGTGGCACACGTCCATGTCGCCGGGGAAGCACACGCCGAAGGCCACGGTGTTGGGCATCATGCGGGAATAGGTGCCGCCGCCGATGGCGATGGTGTAGGCGTCCAGGCCCGTGACCTCGTGGTAGACCTTCAACAGCCCCTGCACGATGCGGCTCTCGGCGGGCACGTGCAGCGGGGTGTGGCTGGCGGCGCAGCAGACCGACATGCCCGCCGGGGCCACGCGCTTGGCCGCCTGGCCCAGCATGCGCTCCTCGTCGCCGCAGATCGGGTAGCGGATGTCCAGCAGCGCGGAGAACTCGTTGCCGTCGTAGCGGAGTATGCCCAGGTTGCAGGTCAGCGCGCCGGACAGCTCGTCCGCGCAGGCGATGCCCAGCGCCTGGCCGGTGTACTCCATGCCCACGGCGTCCGCCACCATGGCGATGGCTTCGCGGCTGCCGCCGCCCGCGCCCAGTTCCTTCAGCGCGATCAGCAGCATGCCCGCGGCGTTCACGCCGCCCTCGGGCATGGCCGCGTGGGCGTTCACGCCGGTGGCCGTGATCTTCGCCCGGCCCTCGCCGGCGTCGTCGGCCTTCAGGTCGAAGCGGTCGTGCTTTGCCGCGATGGCGGCCAGCTTTTCGTTCAGCGCATCAAGGGTCAGGCCGTTCAGCCCCACCAGGGCCGTGGCCTCGGCGGGCACCACGTTGGGCCGCTCGCCCGCGTACAGGCTGTACACCGGGATGTCCGCGCCTGCCTCGCCGCCGGTGACCTTCGACAGCCGAAGGTTCACGCCGCCCTTCTCGATGTTGATCACCGGGAACTCGGCGTCGGGGGAGAAGCCGTAGTCGGGCATCTTCAGCTTGGAGGCGTAGTAGCGCATGTCGGACATGCCCGTCTCCTCGTCGCAGCCCAGGATCAGCCGCACGCCGTGCTTCAGCGGTATGCCGGCCTCCTTCACCGCGCGCATCGCGTACAGCGCGCACAGCGCCGGGCCCTTGTCGTCGGTGGTGCCGCGGCCGTACATCCGGCCGTTCTCGATCTCGCCGGCCAGCGGGTCGTGCTTCCAGCCGTCGCCGATGGGCACCACGTCCAGGTGGGCCAGCATGCCCATGGTCTGATCTCCCTCGCCGTAGCTGATGTCGCCGGCGTAGCCGTCGACGTC
>JAFYBB010000014.1 GCA_017540445.1 Clostridia bacterium
ATATGAAGTTCGGCCGGCTTTCGGACATGATACCGCTGCTGTGAGCGCCGCCCTGAATGGATTCGCAACCGTCAAACGAGGTTCCCTATGAGCAAAAAACCGATCGTCGCGCTGCTGTTACTCGCGTGCCTGGGCCTCTGCCTGTACCCATGCGCCCGGGCCGAGGGCATGGATCAGGCGCCGGCCCCCGCCATCTGGCTCTGGACGGAGGATGTCCCGTACATGGACGAATCGCCGGACCAGGACCCGCCTTTTTTGACCGCCTACGCGGCGGAAGGCGCTGAGATCGCGCTGATCATCTGCCCCGGCGGAGGCTACCACATCAAGTCCAGGCTCGAGGGCGCGCGCATCGCGATGCACTTCCGGGAGCGCGGCTTTTCCTGCTTCGTGCTGGACTATCGCGTGGACCCCGGCAATCCCCTCGCGCCGCTGGCGGACGCCAATCGGGCCGTGCGCGTCGTGCGCGCGATGGGCTATCGCTACGTGGGCATCATGGGCTTCTCCGCGGGCGGCCACCTGGCCGCGTGCGCGGCCGTTCACTGGGACCGGGGCAACTCAAGGGCGTCGGACACGATCGAGCGCGTCTCCTGCCGCCCCGACTTCCTCGTGTGCTGCTACGCGGTGACCAGCTTCGTCACATTCCCCCAGCAGGGCTCCGCGCAGCGCCTGCTGGGCGAGGCATACCCCGACCCGGCGCTGCTCGTCTACTTCTCTCCGGAGCGGTATGTCAACGCCGAGACCCCGCCCGCCTTCATCTGGCACAGCGCCCTGGACGCAAAGGTGTCCCCGCGGCACAGCATGCTGCTGGCGGAGGCGTTCAGCAAGGCCGGCGTGCCCTATGAGCTGCACATCTATCCCGACGGCAAGCACGGCATCAACCTGGCCAAAAAATACCCGTTTGCCAGCCAATGGCCCGACGAATGCGCGCGCTTCATCGACGCCGTGTGCGCCCCCGACGGGCTGGCGGCGCAGGACGCCGCAGACATCGAGGACGCCGAGGACGCCGGGAATTGACCCCCTCGTGCAAAATCCGCAGATATAGCGCGACCGTGTAATTAACCCTTCCGCCCCTTGACAATCCCCGCGGGGCGTGCTATCATCAATCTTACAATCAAACAGCGAGCGATGATGGGAACAAGTAGGCCGCGCGGCCGGATTCAGAGAGACCCCGGTGGGTGCGAGGGGTCGGAGGCGCGCGGGCGAATACATCCCTGAGCAGGTGGCTGAAGCGGCAGTAGGCCATCCGGGCGCGCCCGAAACAGCGCACGCGAGGCCGCGCACGCGCGGCGAACGGAAGTGGTACCGCGATTCACAGTCGCCTTCCCCTATGGGAAGGCGGCTGTTTTTTATCAGGAGGCGTTCAATATGCAATTCACCGAGGAAATGTTTGCCAGGCACATGCGGCCCATCAACGGCAGCGCCATTCGCGAGATCTTCAAGCTGCTGGCGCGGCCGGGCATGATCTCCTTTGCGGGCGGCAATCCGTCCAACACGGCCCTGGAGCCGGACGTGATCGCCGAGCTGGCCCGCGAGGTGCTGGCCCAGTACGGCACGACGCTGTTGCAGTACGGCGCGACGGACGGCTTTGGCCCGTTCCGCGAGAGCGCCGCCCAGTTCCTGCGGGGCGACGGCGTGAAGTGCGACGCGGCGCAGATTCCGCCCGTGCAGGGCGGTTCCCAGGCCTTCGACCTGCTGCTGAAGGCGCTGATCGATCCCGGCGACGTGGTGCTGTGCGAGAGCCCCACGTTCCTGGGCGCGATACAGGCCATGCGGGAGTACAACGCGAAGCTGATCGACATGCCCACCGACGGGAACGGCGTGATCGTGGAGGCCGCGGAGGAACTGATCCGGCGGCATCACCCGAAGCTGATCTACGTGATCCCCACCTTCCAGAACCCCACCGGCATCACGCTGTCGCTGGAGCGCCGGAAGGCGCTGGCGGCGCTGGCGTCCAAATACGGCGTGGTCATCGCCGAGGACGACCCCTACCGCGACCTGCGCTATTCGGGCCAGGCGCTGCCGCCGATACAGTCCTTCGACGAGGAGGGCTGGGTGGTGTACATGTCCAGCTTCTCCAAGTACATCTCCCCCGGCATGCGCCTCGGCGCGGCGGTGGTGACCAATCCGCTGCTGCTGCGGAAGATGGTGATCGGCAAGCAGTCCGCGGACGTGCATTCGCCGCTTTTGAACCAGGCCATCGTGGACGCGTATCTGCGCAAGGGGCTGATGCCCGCGCACCTGGAGCGCATCTGCGGCGACTACCGCCTGCAGCTGAACGCCATGCTGAAGGGCTTCGAGCGCTTCCCGGCGGGCACGCGCCACACGGTGCCGGAGGGCGGCCTGTTCGTGTGGGCGGAGCTTCCGGAGGGCATGGACGGGCTGAAGGCCTTCGACGCCGCCGTGGAGGCGGGCGTGGCCTTCGTGCCCGGCACCCACTTCTACCCGGACGGCGGCCACCTGAACACGCTGCGAATGAACTTCTCGATGTGCGATATTCCCACCATTGAAGCGGGCATGGCGCGGCTCGGGAGTGTCCTTGAAAAGCTGTAAATCACATGAAAGGATGATACGATATGAACGCACTGGACCTGTTGAAAGAGCGCGGCTTTGTCAAGCAAATCACCTTTGAGGACGAGCTGTACAAGACCTTTGACGAGGGCATGGTGTCCTTCTACGTGGGCTTCGACCCCACGGCGGACAGCCTGCACATCGGCCACTACATTCCGATCATGGCCATGGCGCACCTGCAGCAGGCGGGCCACAAGCCCTATGCGCTGATGGGCGGCGGCACCGGCATGATCGGCGACCCCTCCGGCAAGAGCGACCTGAGAAAGGTCCTGACGGTGGAGGACATCGACAGCAACGTGGCCCACATCAAGGCCCAGATGGAGAACTTCCTGGACTTTGACCCCTCCAAGCCCAACTGCGCCCAGATCGTGAACAACGCCGACTGGCTGCGCGATCTGAACTACATCGACTTCCTGCGGGACGTGGGCGCGCTGTTCTCAGTCAACCGCATGCTGACCGCCGAGTGCTACAAGCAGCGCCTGGAGCGCGGCCTGACGTTCCTGGAGTTCAACTACATGCTGATGCAGAGCTACGACTTCCTGGAGCTGAACCACCGCCACAACGTGACGCTGCAGTGCGGCGGCGACGACCAGTGGTCGAACATGCTGTCCGGCGCGGACCTGATCCGCCGCAAGGACGGCAAGCCCGCTTTCGCGCTGACCTTCCAGCTGCTGCTGACCCACGACGGCCGCAAGATGGGCAAGACCGAGAAGGGCGCGCTGTGGCTGGACCCGAACAAGTGCAGCCCCTACGACTTCTACCAGTACTGGCGCAACGTGGACGACCAGGACGTGGAAAAGTGCCTGGGCCTGTTGACGTTCCTGCCGATGGACGAGGTGCGCCGCCTGGGCGCGCTGAAGGACAGCGCCATCAATGAGGCCAAGCGCGTGCTGGCCTACGAGGTCACCAAGAACGTCCACGGCGAGGAGGAGGCCCGCAAGGCCCAGCAGGCCGCAGAGGCCCTGTTCGGCGGCGGCGCCGTGGCCGGCAGCGTGCCCACCACCGAGATCGACCCCGCCGAGCTGCAGGGCGAAAACCGCCTGCTGGCATGGGTCGCCAAGGTCGGCCTGTGCAAGAGCAACAAGGAGGCGCGCCAGACCATGACCGCCGGCGGCCTGACCGTGAACGACGAGAAGATCACCGACATGGAATACCGCATCACCCCCGAAATGCTGGAGGGCGACGGCCTGCTGATCCGCAAGGGCAAGAAGAGCTATCACCGCCTGATCAAGAAGGGCTGACGGGCGTTCCCAAAATCAAGGGGACGGTTCTCTGTGTCACCGCACAGAGTGCCGTCCCTCCCTTTTGGGCCGCAGCCAGTAGGGGCGCCGATGCGGCGCCCGCCCGCGCAGAGTGCCGTCCCTCCCTTTTGAGTCGCAGCCCGTAGGGGCAGTATAGCCTTCCCCTTTAGGGAAAGGAGGTACGGCGAAGCCGTGACGGATGAGGTCCCCGCCCGCCCGCACAGAGCTTCCTCGCACTGGCACCCAATGAAGCGTCAACGTGTGAGTCACTCGGGGACAGGTTCCTCCTGACTCACCCTCCAAAATCACAGGGACGGTTCTCTGTGTCAATGACACAGAGAACCGTCCCTGTGATTTTGGGCAGTAGCCAGCAGCCAGTAGGGGCGACATGGCCTTCCCCTTCAGGGTGTCCTCCCCGCCCGGAGAACCGGATTGCCACGTCATCCCCGCTGACACGGGTATTCCCCGCAATGACATATTCGATCCGTTGTCACACAACGCACCTCTTCCCATACCTCCCCCCCGCCCTGTCATTGCGAGGAGGACCCGACGCAGGAGGGACCGACGTGGCAATCCGTTCCCCTTGATGCGTTCCGTCGTCGCTCAACACATCGCTTCCCATACCTCCTCCCTGCCCTGTCATTGACCTTGATCATATCGTCGTCCGCTGCGGTTCGCCTGGAAGGCCCTATCCCCCGCTCCGCGGGTACTTCCCCATCTGTGGATGGGAAAGCTATTCGTAACCAAAATCACAGGGACGGTTCTCTGTGTCGATGACACAGAGAACCGTCCCTGTGATTTTGGAGAGTAGTCAGTAGCCAGTTGTCAGTAGGGGCAGTATGGGAGGTCGCCGTCCGCCCTGAGAACCGGATTGCCTCATTATCCCCGCTGACACGGGCATTCCCCGCAATGACATATTCGTTCCGTCGTCGCTCAAGACATCGCTTCCCATATCTCCCCCCTCCGCCCTGTCATTGACCTTGATCATATCGTCGTCCGCTGCGGTTCGCCTGGAAGGCCCTATCCCCCGCTCCGCGGGTACTTCCCCATCTGTGGATGGCGAAGCTATTCGTAGCCAAAATCACAGGGACGGTTCTCTGTGTCGATGACACAGAGAACCGTCCCTGTGATTTTGGAAGGTCATAATTCAAGGGCGCCGGGCTATACAGCCTGGCGCCCCCTTGGTTTGTTGGTTTACTGACGGCTCTTCTTGCGCTTTTTGCCGAAGACCAGCAGTGCCACCACGGCCAGCACGCCAGCGCCGCCGAACACGTACGGATAGACAGGCGTCTCATCGCCGGTACCCATCATGCCCCACAGAGGCGTGTTGTAGTCGAACAGGTCGAACAGGTCTTCCAGTTCTCCCTCGCTCTTGCTGCCGAAGTTCGGCTTGGGCGTCGAGGTGTTGCGGTTGGTCTCGCCATCGCCCTTGGGCGTGTTGCCGCGCGTGGTCTCCGCCTCACCGGGCTGGATCAACACGTTGATCAGATCGTAGCCCTTGGTCTGAGCGTAGTAGCCCTGCACGGACTTCTCTCTCACCTCATAGGGGATCGGATGGCCGAAGCCGTCGTCCTCGGGAACATCCTTGAAGGTGTAAGTCCAGTTGCCCTTCTCATCCGCCTTCACCTCGACCGCGGCGACCTCCTCGTCGTAAGCCATCAGCTGGACGATGATCGACTCGGGCCGCAGGCCGGCCTCGTTTTCGTTGTCGATCCAGGTCTTGGTGCCGGATATGGTGATGAGCGTCTCGCTCTCCTTCTTGATCAGCTTGTTGGTGATGTCGTAATCCGAGATGCTGGTTTCGTAGTTCTCCACCGGCTTCTCGCGCACCGTGTACTTGATTTCAGCGCCGTTGGCCGTCAGGGCAGGCACATTCCTGAAGGTGTACTGCCAGATGTTGCCTTCCTTGTCGGTCCAATCCGGCTCGACCTCCACCGGGGTTCCATTGGCCAGCAGCTCAACGGTGATGCTCTCCGGACGCACGCCATACAGGTTCTTCTTGTCGTCCCAGATCTTGCGGCCGCTGATGTTGGTCGTCGGAACCGGTGTGGCGGTCGGCGCGACGGTCGGCGTCGCGGTCGGCGCCACGGTGGCCTTCCTGGCGTCCTCCACCAGCAGTATGCCGTTCTCGGTGATGCTGCCGGTCGTGGTCACCTTGCCATGCTCGTCGATCGTGAACGTGGTGTCGGTGGTCACGTCATAGCCTTCCGGCGCGACGGTCTCGCGCAGCGTGTAGGTCTCGCCGGTCTTCAGGCCGGTGATCTCGTGCGGCTTCTTGGTGGAAGTCCACTCCTCAACCACCTTGCCCTTGCTGTCGATGATCTGGATCCGCGCGCCCTCCAGCTCCTCGCCGTTGGCCACGTCGACCTTGCTCACCTTCACGGACGTCTTGGCGTCCTCCACCAGCAGTATGCCTTCCTCGGTAATGCTGCCGGTCGTGGTCACCTTGCCATGCTCGTCGATCGTGAACGTGGTGTCGGTGGTCACCGTGTAGCCTTCCGGCGCCACGGTCTCACGCAGCGTGTACTCCTCGCCGGTCTTCAGGCCGGTGATCTCGTGGGCTTCCTTGCCGGACGTCCACTCCTCGACCACATTGCCCTCGCTGTCGATGATCTGGATCTTCGCGCCCTCCAGCTCCTCGCCGTTGGCCACGTCGACCTTGCTCACCTTCACGGAGGTC
>JAFYBB010000166.1 GCA_017540445.1 Clostridia bacterium
GGGAGCTGGCTGGCCGCAGGCCAGACTGAGGGAGCGGCTCCCTCCCCGAGGGAGCTGGCTGGCCGCAGGCCAGACTGAGGGAGTGGCTCCCTCCCCGAGGGAGCTGGCTGGCCGCAGGCCAGACTGAGGGAGTTGGCCATCAAATATCCAAATCAGCCACCAATTTCGCGTTCTGCTCGATAAATTCCCGCCTGGGCTCCACCTGGTCGCCCATGAGGAGGTTGAACAGCTCGTCGGCGGCGAGGGCGTCCTTCATCTCCACGCGGTACATGCTGCGGGTTTCGGGGTTCATGGTGGTCTCCCACAGCTGCTGGTAGCTCATCTCGCCCAGACCCTTGTAACGCTGGATCTCGGGCTTGGCATCGCGGCCCATCTCGTCCAGCAGCCTTTGCAGCTGGGAGTCGGAGTAGACGTACTGCTCCTGCTTGCCGCGGGTCACCTTGTACAGCGGCGGCTGGGCGGCGTAGACGTAGCCGTCCTCGATCAGCTTGGGCATGAACCGGTAGAAGAACGTGAGCAGCAGTATGCGAATGTGGTTGCCGTCCACGTCGGCGTCGGTCATGCACACGATGCGGTGATAGCGCAGCTTGCTCGGGTCGAACTCCGCGCCGAAGCCCGCGCCGAAGGCGGTGATCATGGCCTTGATCTCGGCGTTCCCCAGGGCCTTGTCGATGCGGGTCTTCTCCACGTTCAGTATCTTGCCCCGCAGCGGGAGGATCGCCTGGAAGTGCCTGTCGCGGCCCTGCTTGGCGCTGCCGCCGGCGCTGTCGCCCTCGACGATGAATATCTCGCACTTGGCCGGGTCGCGCTCTGAGCAGTCCGCCAGCTTGCCGGGCAGCGCCGCGCTCTCCAGCGCCGTCTTCCTGCGGGTCAGGTCGCGGGCCTTGCGGGCGGCCTCGCGGGCGCGGGCGGCGGAGAGGCACTTGTCCAGCACCGCGCGGGCCGAGCCGGGGTTCTCCTCCAGATAGGCCGACAGCTTCTCGGTGACCATCGAATCCACCAGCGGGCGGATCTCGCTGTTGCCCAGCTTGGTCTTGGTCTGGCCCTCGAACTGGGGCTCCACCAGCTTGACGGACACGATGGCCGTCAGGCCCTCGCGCACGTCGTCGCCGGTCAGGTTGGCGTCGTTGGGCTTGAGCATGCCGGTCTTTCTGCCATAGTCGTTGATGACCTTCGTGATGGCGTTCCTGAAGCCCGCCAGGTGGGTGCCGCCCTCGGGGGTGTGGATGTTGTTGGCGAAGGCGAACACGCTCTCGTTGAAGCTGTCGTTCCACTGCAGCGCCACCTCGACGGTGGAGCCGTTCTTCACGCCGGAGATGTACACTGGCGGGGCGAACAGCGGCGTCTTGTGGCGGTTCAGGTACTCCACGAAGCTGACGATGCCGCCCTCGTAGTGGAACACCTTCTCGTTCACGGGCTCGCAGCGCTCGTCGCGCAGCAGTATGCGGATGCCCGCGTTCAAAAAGGCCATCTCGCGGAAGCGGGTCTTCAGCGTGTCAAAGTCGAAATTGCCGGTCTCGAAGATGCCGGGCTCCGGGTCTTCCCCGGTCTTCACGTCGGGCCAGAAGCGGATCGTGGTGCCGGTGCGGTCGGTTTCCCCCACCACCTTCAGGTCGTAGAGGATCTTGCCGCGCTCGTACTCCTGCTGGTAGATCTTGCCGTCCTGGTACACGTTCACCTGCAGGTGGCTGGACAGGCCGTTCACCACCGACGCGCCCACGCCGTGCAGGCCGCCGGACACCTTGTAGCCCTCGCCGCCGAACTTGCCGCCGGCGTGCAGCACCGTCAGGCACACCTCCACCGCCGGGCGGTGCATCTTGGGATGGATGCCCACCGGGAAGCCGCGGCCGTTGTCCTGCACCGTCACCGAGCCGTCCGCGTTCAGCGTGACCTCGATGTTGTCGCAGAAGCCGGCCAGCGCCTCGTCGATGGCGTTGTCCACGATCTCATACACCAGATGATGAAGGCCCCGCTCGTCCGTGGAGCCGATATACATGCCCGGCCGGCGGCGCACCGCCTCCAGGCCCTCCAGCACCTGTATCTGGCTCTCGTCGTAATGATTGTCTCTTTGCATATTCGGGCCTCTCCCCGCGCCGAAAACAATGCGGCGCATATTTTTTCTTCTTATAATAATTATACCACTTTTGCCCCTGTCCAGACATGCATAAACAGGTAAAGAATGGCCCCCTCCTACACATTTAACGCGCGTTCGCAGGTTTGCCAAAATCACAGGGACGGTTCTCTGTGTCAATGACACAGAGAACCGTCCCTGTGATTTTGGTCCCACGAAAATCAACCCTTGACAATCCCCCGATATCGTGCCATAATAGATAGGCGCGATGCACCTGTAGCTCAGCCGGATAGAGCGTCCGCCTCCTAAGCGGAAGGCCGTGGGTTCGAATCCCGCCAGGTGCGCCAAGACAAAACCAGCCCTCGTGGCTGGTTTTGTCTTGGCCTGCCTGCGCGGGATGATCGGACCCACTTCGCGAGCACAGCGAACGAAGTGGGGGCGGCCGCAGGCGCGGCGGCGCAGCCGTCGCTATCCCGCCAGGTGCGCCAAAGCGAAAATCCTGTCGACGGATGTCGGCAGGATTTTCGCTTTGTATTTTTCATTCTTCAGTTTTCAGTTTTAAGTATTTGTACCGACAGGATTTTCTAAATACCTCTTGAAGATGGTGAACAGCAGATAGGACTTCCCGCACCTGCGTATGCCCGTGATCACCTTGATCATGCCGTTGTCGATGCGCTCGATCAGCTGCCGCAGGTAGCCGTCTCTCTTGATCTCCACACCGTCACTCCCTGTTTTTGTGCATTTGCACATTTTTCAGTAATGACATTGTACCACAAAGCGCGTCGGATTACAACACGATCCCTTTTTTCCCCTGTCTTTCTTCACGCTTGAACCTTAACCCGGATGTGGTATGATAGAATCCCACATTGACGAAAGGACGCAATCGGACGCATGAAGCACCGGACGTTCTGGGCCCGCTTCTTCCTCGTCGCGTCGATCTTGACGGCGGCGCTGATCTTCTGGTTTTCCGCCCAGCAGGGCGAGGATTCCCAGGTGATGAGCGACGGCATCACGATGCAGGTGGCGAGGATGCTGAAGCCGGATTTGCAGCAGATGCCGGAGGCGGCGCGGGTGTCCTACCTGGAGCTGTTGAGCCTGATCATCCGGAAGAACGCCCACTTCTGCGAGTTCATGCTGCTGGGCTTCAACCTGATGGCCTGGCTGCGGCTGCGCGATGAAAAGCGGCCCTGGCGCGCCTGCCGGCTGACGGCCTGGGCCATCGCCACGCTGTACGCCGGCACGGACGAGCTGCACCAGATGTTCATCAGCCAGCGCGCCGCCGCCCTCCTGGACGTGGGCATCGACAGCGCCGGCAGCCTGACCGGCGTGCTGATCGCCACGCTGGCGCTGGGGTTCGCGCTGCGAAAACGGCACGAGGCGTGAGGCGGTGGGAAGTTAGGAATGAGGA
>JAFYBB010000167.1 GCA_017540445.1 Clostridia bacterium
CGAGGCATAGGCGACTGCCCCTGCGGCGAACAGCAGCAGTGCCAGCGCCAAAACCAACAGACCCTTGCGAAGCGTTCCTGAACTACACATGGATATACTTCCCTTCTATGCATATCATGTCATCTAAATTATACCATGCCTTCCATGACTTTGCAACGGTCCCATAAAAAAAACTCCTTTGACAACATATTGTGTCCAAATTTGAAGCAAGTTTTGTCCTTTGCGCCGCTCCGTGATCATGGCGCCGCCGCATCAATGGTGATATGATTTGGTTACATTGTTACTTTAACAAATACTTAACGATATAGTATTAAAACCGCGTTGTTTTACGGTAGATTTTTACATCATCAAGTGATATAATAATTGAAGTGTCATGTGGGATTCTGAAAATGGGTCATGAGTGACCGACGGAATCATACACAGAGAGGAGGAGCGGGCCCATGGCATCCGTGCTGTACGCCGAGATCTACCTGCTGTGCATCATCATTGTCGGGCTGTGCCGCTACTGGTCGTTGCAGCGATCCTCCTATTCCGCGTCCGAGCGCTGGCTGAACGCCATGATCGGCTTCTTCATGATCAGCTTCATCGGCAACTTCCTGTTCACGCTTTTCAACAGCATAATGCCCCGCTTCTTCGGCACCTACGCGCTGACCGTGGGGGTCAAGACGCTGTACCACATCTTCCTGTGCGTGGGCGTGTTCGCCTGGTGCGGCTACGCGGACACCGAATGCCGCGGCTCGCTGTTCACCACGCGCAACCGCGTACTGCTCTCGTCGCTGCCACTGTTCGCAATGGTGGTGTGGATCATCGCCAACCTGTGGACGCACCAGATCTTCCAGATCACCGAGGAGGGCGTCTACACCCGCGCCCGCGGCTTCCAGCTGGAGCTGGTGGTGCTGATACTGTTCACCACGTTCTTCAGCGTCAAGCTGCTGATCCAGTCCTTCAACGAGAGCGACCCGATCAAGCGCGGCCACGAGCGGCTGGTGGCCTCGTTCCCGCTGAGCCTCTTGATCTCCCTGGCGCTGTCGCGCATGGGCGAGGCGGTGCCGGTGATCTGCGTGGCCATCACGCTGGAGCTGCTGTGCCTGTACATGGGCACCTCCACCCAGCAGATCTCGCTGGACAAGCTGACCCAGGTGAACAACCGCCAGAACCTGCTGGGCTTTTTGGACTACAAGCTGATCAACCACGACGAGAAGCTGTTCCTGCTGATGATGGACCTGGACTACTTCAAGGTCATCAACGACACCTACGGCCACCTGGAGGGCGACGACGCGCTGGTCCGCGCGGCCAAGGCGCTGAAGCAGGCCTGCGGCAGCTTCAAGCGGCGGCCCTACATCGCCCGCTACGGCGGCGACGAGTTCATCGTGGTCATCGAGTCCAGCAAGGCCGAGGCCGACATGCTGGTCGCCCGCATCCGCGAGATGCTCGAGGTGCAGAACAACGAGGCCCAGCGCCCCTACACGCTGGCCTTCAGCATCGGCATGGCCGAGTTCCACCCCGGCATGAACGCCAACGACCTCATCGAGGCCGCCGACCACTGCCTGTACGAGATCAAGCGCGCCCGCCCGCCGAGGAAGTGATGCGGCAGCCGCGTAAAAAACGGAAGGAGAAAGCTCCTTCCGTTTTTTGCGCGAGCCATGAGTCAAGGATGAGTCAAAGGGACGGTTCTTTTGACTCATTGAACCTGCTCAATGAGTCAAAAGAACCGTCCCTTTGACTCATTATCTTGACGATCGCATCCGCCGCCGCGCGCATATCCGCCGCGGTGTTCTCCCGCCCGACGCTCACGCGCAGCACGCAGTTCGCATCGGTCTCGCGGAGCCCCATGGCGCGGTACACGTGGCTGGGGCCGGGCTCGCGGGAGGCGCAGGCCGCGCCACCGGAGACCAGTATGCCCGCGGCGTCCAGCCGGGCGATCATCGCTTCGGAGGGCCTGCCGGGCAGCAGCAGCGCCGCGATGCCGGGCAGCCGCGGCGAAGCCTCGGCCAACAGGCGGCAGCCGGACACGCGCCGGGTCAGCGCCGCGCAGAAGTCCGACAGCAGCGCCGCCTCCCGGGCCGCGCGTTCCGCCATGTCCTCCGCGGCCAGCTCCGCCGCCGCCATCAGCCCCGCAATGGCGGGCAGGTTCTCGGTGCCGGCGCGCCGCCCGAGCTCCTGTCCGCCCCCCAGCAACAGCGGCGGCGGCAGCACGCCCTGGCGCACGTACAGCGCCCCGACGCCCCGGGGCCCGTACAGCTTGTGGCCGGACAGGGACAGCATGTCCGCCTTTAAGGCCTTCACGTCCACAGGCACGTGGCCGAAGGCCTGCACCGCGTCGCAGTGCAGCGGCACCCGCCGCGCCCGGGCCAGCGCGCCGATCTCATGGACGGGCTGCAGCGCGCCGGTCTCGTTGTTGGCCAGCTGCACGCTGATCAGCTTCGTGTCCGGGCGCAGGGCCCGCTCGACGGCCTCGGGCCGCACGCGGCCGTCCGGCTCCGGGGCCACGAGCGTCACCTCGCGGCACAGCGCCTCGGCGGCCCGCAGCACCGACGCGTGCTCGATGGCCGAAACCACCGCGTGGCCGCCCCGGGCCAGCGCCATCGCCTGGTTGTTCGCCTCGGTGCCGCCGGAGGTGAACACGATCTCCTGCGGCTCGGCGTTCAGCATGCCGGCCACCGCCTGCCGCGCCAGGCGCAGCGTCCGGCGCGCGACGCCCGCCCCGGCGTAGGCCGCCGAGGGGTTCAGCCACGCCTGCTCCATGCAGCGGTTCATCGCCGCGATCACTCGCGGGTCCGCGGGCGTCGTGGCCGCGTGGTCCAGATAGATCATAGCGCGTCCTCCCGATGTGATGCCTCCATTATAGCAGATCATCGAGCTTTGTGCTATAATAGATTCAAAAAACGAAAGCGGGGATTGGAATGTCCATACTGATCAAGTGCGGCCAGATCTACGACGGCGTGCACGACGCGCCCTTCGCGGGCGGTATTCTCATCGAAGGCGGCAGGATCGCGGCCATCGGCGAAGGGGTGGACGCGCCGGAGGACGCCCAGGTCGTGGACGCCTCGGGGCTGCGGATCTATCCCGGCCTGGTGGAGGCCCACGGCCACATCGGCCTGGACGGCTGGGCCGTCGGCTACGAGGGCCGGGACTACAACGAGTACAACGACCCGGTGACCCCCCAGCTGCGGGCCATCGACGGCATCAACCCCTTCGACGAGTCCCTGCGCGACGCGGCGCGAGGCGGCGTGACCACGCTGTGCACCGGCCCCGGCAGCAGCAATGTGCTGGGCGGCACCTTCGCCTGCTTCAAGCCGGTGGGCCGCTGCATCGACGACATGTGCCTGAAGCGCGAGGCGGCCATGAAGTGCGCCTTCGGCGAGAACCCGAAGCGCTGCTACCGGGAGAAGGGCATCTCCAGCCGCATGAGCACCGCCGCGAAGCTGCGGGAAATGCTGTTCCGCGCCCGGGAGTACATGGAGAAGCTGGACGCCGCCGGCGACGACGTGTCCAAGCGGCCGGCCTTTGACCTGAAGCTGCACGCGCTGCTGCCGGTGCTGCGGCGCGAGATCCCGCTGAAGGCCCACGCCCACCAGGCCAACGACATACTCACCGCCATCCGCGTAGCCCGGGAGTTCGACCTGCGCCTGACGCTGGAGCACGTCACCGAGGGCGCGCTGATCGTGGACGAGCTGGTGAAGGCGGATGTGCCGCTGGCCATCGGGCCCACCGACGGCCAGCCCAGCAAGATCGAGCTTCAGCACAAGAGCTGGCAGACGCCGGTGCTGCTGAACGCCGCCGGCTGCCGGGTGTCCATCATCACCGACAGCCCCGTCACGCTGCAGAGCCACCTGCGCCTGTGCGCCGGCATGGCCATCGCCAACGGCATGCCCGAGGCCGACGCCCTGCGCGCCATCACGCTGAACCCCGCCCGCCACATCGGCGTGGAGGACCGCGTCGGCTCGCTGGAGCCCGGCAAGGACGCCGACCTCGTCCTCACCGACGGCAGCCTGTTCGATCTGCAGACCCGCATCGTCGAGACGTGGATCGATGGGAGACGAGTTGTCGGTCAGTGAGGCGTGAGGAGGATGACAGCGGGGACGGTTC
>JAFYBB010000168.1 GCA_017540445.1 Clostridia bacterium
AAGCAGCTGGCGGATTACGAGGACAAGCTGGGGCTGGTGAAGCGGCACCTGGCGCTGACCCAGGCCGCCGAGAGGTGCCTGGAGGCGCTCTCGCGCGTGCGGCCCGCGCCCGAGGACGAGGCCGCGCTGCTTGCGGCCCGGCAGGCGCTGGACGCCATCATCCGATAACACGCATTAGGGAGGACATCCCATGGCATTTGAGGGATTGACCGATAAGCTGCAAGGCGCGTTCAAGAAGCTGAACAGCAAGGGCAAGCTCAGCGAGGCCGACGTCAAGGCCGCGATGCGCGAGGTGCGCATGGCGCTGTTGGAGGCCGACGTGAACTTCCTGGTGGTGAAGGACTTCGTCAAGAAGGTCACCGAGCGGGCCGTCGGCGCGGACATCATGCAGAGCCTGACCCCCGGCCAGCAGGTCATCAAGATCGTCAACGAGGAGCTGACGAATCTGATGGGCGGCACCAACGCCCGGCTGACCTATTCGCCCCAGGCGCCCACGATCTACATGATGGCGGGCCTGCAGGGCGCCGGCAAGACCACCATGTGCGCCAAGCTCGGCAACCTTTTGAAGAAGGACAACAAGAAGCCGCTGCTGGTGGCCTGCGACGTGTACCGCCCCGCCGCCATCAAGCAGCTTCAGGTGGTCGGCGAGCAGGTGGGCGTGGAGGTGTTCGAGCGCGGCCAGGGCAACCCGGTCCAGATCGCGAAGGAGGCCGTGGAGTACGCCCGCTACTACGGGCGCGACCCGGTGATCATCGACACCGCCGGCCGGCTGCACATCGACGAAAACCTGATGCAGGAGCTGCGCGACGTGCGCGCGGCGGTGAACCCCAAGGAGATCCTGCTGGTGGTCGACGCCATGACCGGCCAGGACGCCGTGAACGTGGCCAAGACGTTCAACGAGCAGCTGGGCGTGGACGGCGTGATCCTGACCAAGCTGGACGGCGACACCCGCGGCGGCGCGGCAATCTCGGTGCGGGCCGTGACGGGCAAGCCCATCAAGTTCTCCGGCATCGGCGAGAAGCT
The DNA here is from genome assembly GCA_017540445.1 of Clostridia bacterium. Lineage (GTDB taxonomy): Bacteria > Bacillota > Clostridia > Christensenellales > Aristaeellaceae > UBA2862. Next base: position 1,024 of record JAFYBB010000168.1, read on the forward strand.
GACGGACATCGAGCCCTTCCACCCCGACCGCATGGCCAGCCGCATCCTCGGCATGGGCGACGTGCTGACGCTGATCGACAAGGCCCAGGAGAGCTTCGACGAGAAGCAGGCCATCGACCTGACCCGCAAGATGCGCACCAACAGCTTCACGCTGGAGGATTACCTGGACCAGCTGAAGCAGATGAGCAAGATGGGCTCGATCACCGACCTTTTGAAGATGATCCCCGGCGTGGGCAGCAAGATCAAGGACGTGGACATCGACGAGGAACAGGTGGCGAAGGCCCAGAAGAAGAACGAGGCCATCATACTGTCGATGACCCGCATGGAGCGGCGCAACCCGGACATCCTCAACGCCAGCCGCAAGCGCCGCGTGGCCGCGGGCAGCGGCACCACCGTGCAGGACGTGAACCTGCTGCTCAAGCAGTTCGACCAGGCCCGCAGCATGATGAAGACCATGATGGGCTCGGGCAAGCGCGGCCGGATGCGCATACCGTTCGGGAAGATGCCGAAATTCTGATATACGTGGCAAAAGCCGTATATATACAATCACCTGATATTATTAAGGAGGAATTTCCAATGGTCAAGATTCGTCTGAAGAGAATGGGCATGAAGAAGAGGCCCTTCTATCGCCTGGTTGTCACCGACAGCCGCAACCCCCGCGACGGCCGCTTCATCGAGGAGATCGGCTACTACAACCCCGTTTCCGAGCCCGTTGAAATGAAGATCAACGACGAGCGCGCCAAGTACTGGCTGGGCGTGGGCGCGCAGCCCACCGACACCGTCCGCGCGCTGCTGAAGAAGGGCGGAGTCCTGTAACATGGTTGAATTGGTCAATTTCATCGCCCGTGCGCTGGTTGAAAAGCCGGACGCCGTGGATGTCCGCGAGGTCGAGAACGACGACAGCATCGTGATCGAGCTGCGCGTGGACCCCGACGACATGGGCAAGGTCATCGGCAAGCAGGGCCGCATCGCCAAGGCGATCCGCACCGTGGTCAAGGCCGCTTCCGTGAACAGCGCCAAGCCCGTGTTCGTGGAAATAATCTAATTTCAATATTGCATTTTCCCCCTGCCGGGTGTATAATGGCAGTACCATTAAAACAGGAGGTACGAATCATGGCATATGTAATCAGCGACGAGTGCATCGCGTGCGGCGCGTGCGCGGAGGAGTGTCCCGTTTCCGCCATCTCCGAGGGTGACGGCAAGTACAACATCGATCCCGATACCTGCGTTTCCTGCGGCGCTTGCGCCGGCGTGTGCCCCGTGGGCGCGCCCTCCGAGGGCTGATCGGCTCCATCGGACCAACGCGATACGCGAAATCCCGCTTCGGCGGGATTTTTCTTATGCTATTCTCAATTCAATCCCAAAATCACAGGGACGGTTCTCTGTGTCATGACACAGAGAACCGTCCCTGTGATTTTGGTTCAGGGTTTTTCTTATTCCATATCTGACAGAACTTTATCGATATTCTCACAAAACTGTTTCACGGCAGGAAAACAGGCGTTGAAATCGAAAAAGAGAATAGGGTTATTTATGGGATGACCCGCCACAGGCCACAAAAGACGAACGAGGCACTTCATGCGGACCATGAACCACTCAACGGCGAAGAACGCCTGCGCGCGCGCACTGATCGCGGCGCTGGCGCTGTTTGCGTTGCTCTTTTTGGGCGTTTCGGCACGGGCGGAGTCGGACGGCATGCTGCGGGTGCGGCTGACCCGGCTGGGCGCGCCGGATGAGATCGAGATGCGGGCGGACTGCGACTACACGCTGGCCTCGGATTCCTCGGTGCGCGTGCCCGCCGGCGCGACCATGCGCGTGCGGGCCGCGGACGGCGCGCTGACGCTGCACGTGGGCGACGCGTCGATGCCCCTGGGCGCCACGGCCCGGCTGCTGCGCGCCGCCGGCGACGACAGCGGCCTCACGTTCCGCTCCCCCGCCCTGTCCAACCGGTTCTGCGGCGACCTGACGCTGGCCGCCTCCGGCGACGTGATCGCCGCGGTGCTGGACATCTACATCGAAGACTATCTGCGCGGCGTGGTGGGCTGCGAAATGGCCCCGTCCAGCGGCATCGAGGCGCTGAAGGCCCAGGCCGTGGCGGCGCGCACCTACGCCCTGTGGCGCAAGGCGGACCGGGGCGGCGCGGCCTACGACCTGTCCGACGCCGGCGACGGCCTCAGCTACCGCGGCTTCAGCGACTCCCGGGAATACGCCGACGCGCTGCGCGCCGTGGAGGACACCCGGGGCCTGGTGCTGACCTATGAAGGCGAGCTGGCCGCGGCCGTCTTCTGCGATTCCAACGGCGGGCAGATCGAGTCCAGCCAGAACGCGCTGGGCACGGCGCTGCCCTACAGCCAGGTGCGGGACGACCCCTACGACTACGAGGGCACCGGCGTCCGGAAGACGGCCACGCTGCGCCGCGACGCCGAGGAGCTGAAGCCGGAGCTCTACGAGGCGCTGGTCCGGGGCGTCGTCGAAGCGCTGAAGGACAGCACGGTCAGCGCCGACCCCGACACCATCGCCGTCACGGCCATCGAGGACGCGGCGCTGGAGTCGCCCCGCTTTGAATCGCCCAGCCGCCTGTACACCGTGCTCGCACTTCGCCTGACCGTCGCCGGGCAGAGCGTGCTGGGCGACGCGCAGACCTTCGAGGTCACCGTGCGCGTGCCCACCTACGGCGGCCTGGAACAGTGGTACGGCCTGAGCATCAACGACCAGGACAACGAGACCGTATGGCTGACCGAGGACGAGCGCGCCTTTGAGATCACCTTCCGGCGCAGCGGCAGCGGCCTGGGCATGAGCCAGCGCGGCGCGCAGGTCATGGCGCGCAAGGGCCTGTCCTGCGAGGACATACTGGACTACTACTACCCCGGCGTCGAGCTGACCCGGTACGAGCTGTCGGACGCCGCCCGGGCGGACGCGGACAGCGCGGGCCGGCAGGCCGCGCCGGAGCCCATCGCCACGGCCCGGCTGAGCCAGAAATCCCGGCTGTACGCCAAGCCCGACGCCGCCCAGGGCGCCATGACCACGCTGCCCGCCGGCGCGACCGTGGAGGTCTACGCCGTGCAGGGCGAATGGGCCGCCGTGGGCAGCGGCGCGCTGCGCGGCTTCACCCACGCGGAGGCGCTCACCTCGTTCCAGCTGAACGGCGTTACCGTCGCCCAGGTGAAGAACGAGACGCTGGCCCGGGTCAACGCCGGCCCGGTGGACGTGCTGCAGCTGCCGGTCGCCACCGCCGCGGTGCTGGAGCGCCTGGAGGCGGGCAGCCTGGTGCTGCTGAACGCCTATACCGACGCCTGGGCCCTGATCACCACCGAGACCGGCGTCGAGGGCTTCATCACCCGGGACGCGCTGACCCTGCAGTCGGCCAACCGCGCGGAGGGCGGCGATACCGTCGCCGCGCCGGAGGGCCTGTACGGCCTGGTCACGGAGGACACCGGGCTCTACGTGAACGCCGACGATTCCATCGAGCCCCGGCAGCGGCTCTCCGCCGGCGATTACGTGCAGATCACCGCCTACAACAACGCCTGGGCCCACGTGGTCGCCGAGGACGGCCAGCCCGGCTACGTGAAGCTGGGCGCGCTGTCCGCGGTGCAGCGGGTGGAACCCGAACAGACCGCGGCGCCCCAGATCGAGGGCGGCGAGATCACCTGGGTGGAAGGCGAGGAATACCGCACCGTCACCGTGGAGGCGCTGTCGCTGTTCGAGCATTACGCCACCGATTCCCGGGTGCTGGCCACGCTGCGCCGGGGCGAGCAGGTGCAGGTGGGCGCCTACAACCAGATCTGGGCCGGCGTGCGGGTGGACGGCGTGACCGGCTTTGTGCTGGTGAGCGGCCTGTCCGCGCCGGTCGCGGACGGCGACCAAGACGAGGACGCGCCGGAGGGCGGCGAGTTCGTCCGCGTGAAGGGCGCGCTGTACGCCTACGCCGCCGCCGACGGTACGCCCATCTACCCCAGCTGGGACGCCGCGTCCCAGCCGCTGGTGCTGCTGGGCAAGGGCGACCGGGTGCAGGTGGGCGCCTACAACCGCGCCTGGGCCTGCGTGCGCATCGACGGCGTGACCGGCTTTGTGCGCCGGGAGGCGCTGGCCAAGGACCCGTAACGGGGAAGCAGAGTGGAGTGTGGAGAGTGGAGAGTGGAGTTAAGAAATCCGCAAGGATTTCCTCCTGAACTCCTCATTCCTCACTCCTCATTCCTCATTTCATCCAAGAAAGGATTCTCATGAAGCATGCAATCATCGCCGCTGTGACCGCCGCCTTGCTCGTCGCCAGCCTTGTGCTCTGCGGCGCGATGGCGGAATCCATCAGCACCGCGCCGCCGGAGGCGCTGGAGCCGGAGGTGGTCTACCGGCTGGAATCCCGGCTGGCGGAGCTGGGCTACTTTGACGGGCAGCCGGACGAGACCGTCGACGCCGAGACGCGCTCCGCCCTGGAGAGCTTCCAGCAGGCCAACGGGCTGGAGGTGACCGGCCAGGCGGACGACACCCTGCTGGAGCGGCTGAACGGCGCGGACGCGGTGTCGCGCCAGGACTACCTGTCCCGCTTTTCCGTGGCCTACGCCCAGATGGAGGCGCTGCGCAAGGGCAGCGTCAGCAACGACGTGCTGGTGATGCAGCGCAAGCTGCGGGAGCTGGGCTTCTTCTCCGGCGAGCCGGACGGCGAATTCAGCGAGACCACCCAGCGGGCGGTGGAGAGCTTCCAGATGGTCAACGGGCTGCCCATCACCGGCGTGGCCGACGGCGCGACGCTGATGCGGCTGATGGCCGACTCCCCCATCACCTGGACGGCCTTTTTGACGGAGATGAGCGCCGGCGAGGGCGACAGCGGGCTGAACGTGTACGTGCTGCAGAAGCGGCTGGGCCAGATGGGCTACTTCACCGGCAGCTGCACCGCCGCCTACGGCGAGCTCACCGCGCAGGCCGTGCGCGATTTCCAGGCCGACAGCGCGCTGGAGGTCACCGGCATCGCCGACCCCGCCACCTGGGCTGCCATCTACTCCAGGTCGGTGGCGTCCGCCAACCGCGCCGCGGTGCTGCAGATCGGCGACTTCGGCGACGACGTGGTGGCGGTGCAGAACCGGCTGAACGCGCTGGGCTTCTTCGACAACGAGGTCACCGGCCAGTACGGCTACACCACCGAAAGCGCCGTGCGCCTGTTCCAGATGGCCAACAACCTGTCCGCCACCGGCGTGCTGAACGTGGAGGACCAGTCCCGCCTGATGGCCGACACCGCGGCCTCCATGCTGGACAGCCAGGTGCAGCAGCGCTTCACCACGATGCTGGACGCCGCCGGCGAACAGGACCAGGCCCGCATCGCGAAGCTCGCCCGGGACCTGATGGGCCTTTCCTTCGGCGACTCGGAGGACGAGCTGTACCCCGGCTTCGACTTCGTGCAGTACGTGTGCGTGTCGGCGGGCCTGCCCGTCACCTTCCCCGAGGATCTGATGCGCATGGCCGACCGCCAGGTGGAGACCATCGCCGGCGTGGAGGCCGGCGACATCGTCGCCTTCCAGAGCGCCTCCGCCGACGCCGTCAGCATGGTGCTGGCCATCGGCGCGGGCGACGGCATGGTCATCAGCACCACCGAGAGCGGCGGCTGGGTCGAGCTGGCCTACATGGACCGCATGCAGGGCGCGACGATCTATTGCTGGGACGCAAGATAGTAATGAGGGGGGAGCAAGCTCCCCCCTCATTACACCCTCCTCACAGATTTTGCTTGAGTTTTCTGCCTGTTTGCTGATATACATGACATTGTGCAAACAGGCAGAAAACGTCTGGCCGCAAAATCTACAAGGTAGCTGTTTTTGCTCTGGTCGACAGGCTCCCTGCCGCAAAAACAGCCCCGCCTCCGCCGGCAAAGCCGGCATGGGCGATTGAAGATCGGGGCGCTTCCGCTCCCGATACCCCCGGTTCACAGGGACGACGATCTGAGCGCCGGCTTGGGCTCCGATCGCTGTCATTGCGAGGAATCCCTGCGCCGGCAGGGATGACGTGGCAATCCGGTCTCCTGCACGCGGCAGTCCGGGCGCCGCTCCCGCCCCCCGATACCCCCGGCAGAGGTGTGTAGTTATGGATGTACCTATCTATTCCGGTGAGCGGCTGGACGATCTGCAGCTGGACGGGTTGAAGCTGATCCAGCGGCCGGACGCCTTTCGCTTCGGCACCGACAGCGTGCTGCTGGCGGACTTTGCCGCGCCGCGGCGGGGCGAGGCGGCGGCGGACCTGGGCTGCGGCGCCGGGGCCATCGCGCTCATGATGGCGGGGCACCAGCCGCGCTGTGAGATCGACGCGGTGGAGCTGCAGCCGGACATCGCCGACATGGCGGCGCGCAGCGTGGCGCTGAACGGCCTTGAGGCGCGGGTGCGGGTGCACTGCATGGACATGCGCGAGGCCTGGCGGACGCTGGGCGCGGGCCGCTTCTCGCTGGTGGTGTGCAACCCGCCCTACGGGCGCAGCGGCGCGGCGCTGGAGAGCGAGAGCGAGACCAAGCGCCTGGCCCGCCACGAGGGCGATCTGACGCCCGGCGACATCGCCCGCAGCGCCGCGAAGCTATTGAAGAACGGCGGCCGCTTCTGCGCCATCTACCCGGCGCCCCGGGCCTACGAGCTGATGCGCGCGATGGACGAGGCCGGCATCGCGCCCAAGCGCCTGCGCACCGTGCACGGCGTGGAAGGCCGCGCGCCCAAGTTCGTGCTGCTGGAGGGCGTCCGCCAGGGCGGCGAGGGCCTGCACTGGCTGCCCCCGCTCGTGCTGCGCCACGAGGACGGCAGCTTCACCGGGGAGTGGCACAGGATATACGACGCAAAATGAAGCCGCGACACACATAAAACCGCGGGGGCGACGATCGTCCCCGCGGTTTTATGTGCGTCGCGGCATCCAAATGGATAATCAGGCGAGATCCGCGCCGTGAATGTACTTTTTCAGCGGCACATAGATGATGTTGGCCACGATCTCGGTGATGACCAGCTCGGCGAGCATATACCACCCGTTGTAGAGGAAGGAATACAGCCAGGGGGAGGTCATGGACATGTTCATAAAGCTTTCGGGCATCCAGCCGCCCCAGATCCACACACCGGTGATGTAATGGCACACGAAGCGGAGGAAGAACGTGAAGGCGATCCCGACGCACACGGAGGTGCGGGTCTTGCCGAAGGGCCTGTCGAAAATACCGGAGAGGCCGATGCAGGTATACGCGACGACATAGTCAAAGAGAATGACGCCCACGGCGGTCAGGAAGGTGGTGGCGTAGCCGACGTTATCCAGGCCGAAGAGCATCTGGAGGATGCCGTAGACAAAGGCGGTGAAGGTGCCCCACTTCCAGCCCCAGCGATGGCTGATGATGATCAGCGGCAGCATGCTGACAATGGTAACGCCGCCACCGAACGGCAGGTCAATTTTCAGAAAGCTCAGGACGGTCGCGATGGCGATAAAGATCGCGCTCTCGGTCAGTTTGCGGACAGACTTGGACATAAGGTTATACCCTCCTTTTTTTCCGCGCGGGGCAAAGAAAATCCCACATGCTCGCGCACGTGGGGAAACGGGGCGCCACGTCAAGGTGGCTTTCCGCTTCCCTACGGTGGGATTATCCACTTCAGGTTCCAAGGGACCGGGCGGTCTACGCCCATCTCAGCCTTTCGGCGCCCCCAGCGGTTTGTGGAAACAGTATAAGCCTGTTTGGTGGAATTGTCAAGCGCGTCGTGTTAATCAGCCGTCACATTCATGGTTATCCGCGCGTGGTGAGACGCCGTTGACAACGATAATCCGCCATGTTATAGTAGTCAAAACACCGGCTGCGGCTGACGCGCGGAGGGATTCCACATGGAGCAAAAGCGGTATGACGCGTTTATATCCTACAGGCACCAGCCCCTCGACATGGCGATTGCCGAGCAGATCCAGAAGCTGCTGGAGGCGTACAGGCCACCGCGCTCGCTGAAGAACCTGAAGAAGGACCGCATACGGCGCGTGTTCAGGGACACCACCGAGCTGCCCGATTCCGGCGACCTGGGCGAATCGCTGAACCAGGCGCTGGCCTCCTCCGATTACCTGATCGTGATACTGAGCCCGGAGCTGAAGCAGTCCAAGTGGTGCATGCAGGAGATCCGCACGTTCAAGGAGCGCCACGGCAACCGGTGCGACCACATACTGCCGGTGCTGGTGCGGGGCAAGCCGGAGGAGTCGATACCGGACCTGCTGCACACCGAAACGCGCACCGTCACCGACCCGGACGGCGTCGAGCGCGAGGTCGAGGTGGAGATCGAGCCGCTGTGCTGCAACGTGGCGGCGGACACGCTGGGCCAGTCAAAGAAGAAGGCCCGGACGGAGTTCCTGCGGCTGGCCGCGCCGATCCTGGGCTGCGGCTACGACGACCTGTACCGCAGGAACCTGCGGCGCGCCCGCCGGCGCGCGCTGGCGGCCTCGCTGTCGGCCTTCACGCTGATCAGCGCGGTGCTGGCCGTGGTGTCGGTGTTCGCGTACAAGACCTATATCGCCGATCAGAACGTGCGCAGCAACCTGGTGGACGTGTACATCCGCAACGGCGCGAACTGCATCGGTCTCGCTGAAATCCGTTTCTGGTTCGCGTTCGCGTGCAGCTTCATAATAGTCATCGAAGATGTCATATTTAGCATCGAACGAACGGTGCAAAAGTGTAGTCGAAGCCTTGTCCAACATGATACTACGCTCGTTTATTTCGTTTGGCGTAAGTTCTTTTGGCTCACCATTCTCGTCAATAGAATTAAGCGTTTCGCCTTGCAAGGCAAATTCCTCGAATTTCGTCTTCTCGAGACTCAGGATCTCAGCCCATGCATATAAACTATCAGCCTCCTGCAATTCGCGTTGGTCGTCGGCGGAGAACAACTCTGCATAAAATGCATCATCTGAGTGTGCATCGGCAAAGAAGCTGCGGTCGTACATCATGTAGTAATTAGGATTTAGCAGTTTAGCCCAATCGATAGCCGTACTTTGCGCCGCATGATCAATCTCGCCAAGTGTCTGATATTCGCCACTTTCTATAAGTTCCATGAGGCGTTGAATCTCCAATCTGCGAGCGATGTTGTATTTCTCATTCTCACCGTCTTCGAGCGTATACACTCGACGTTCTATTGTAAGTATGCCGCTAATCAACTCATTACGCTGATCGTTATCACTAATATTCATGAATTGCTTACGACGCTTAGCCATTTCAGCCGAAAGACTATCTTTCTCGTGCTTCATGTCGAGAGCTTGGCGAAAAGTCTCTTTAGCTTCGGCACTGCGGAAATGTTCCCACTGCGTATAGGTAAGCGAGTCGTTCACCACAAAATCAAACTTCTTCTGCTCCTTAGTTATGCTGACCGTAGCTTTCTGTTTTCCACCTATTACAGTGAAATCATCGCGCATATTAGCAAGCGATTTATCTATATTGAGCGCTGCTGCGCGTCGAATCTCC
>JAFYBB010000169.1 GCA_017540445.1 Clostridia bacterium
ACAAAACGCCGTAAAAACGCGAATTATCAGCCCGCTAAACCGGGCGACTTGGGCCAAAAAGCCGAACATTCCAAGGTCGAAATTTGGATATCGTTTGTCCAGTTTTTAACTCTATTGTAATAATTTCAAAATCGCGCGAATCGGCGCGGCGGCGGGCGCAAAAAAATCCGAAAAAACAGGTTCAGAAATTCGCCGAAATCCATTGACAAACCCGCCGCGGGTGTTTTACAATGATTGCGGAGTTCCCAGTATTATATATGTAAGGCGGGTGAACGGAATGGACGCTGGCGGTAGTAGCTATGGCACATACGCAGATCACATACGACGGCCCGCCGCGCCGGCGTTCGCTTCCCCGTTTTTCTGAGAAGCCGCGCCGCCGGCTGACGCATATGTTCTTCTGCCGTGTCCTGCTCCTGTCAGGGGACGGCGTTTTCATGGAAATCGCCATCCCGTATCAAACATGATTGGAGGAGTGGCCCATGAAGGAGAGAACCGAAATTCTGGAAGAGACCTTTCGCAAGCTGGCGGAAGAGAAAAAATACGCGTCGCTGCGCGACCTGATGCGCACGCTGTACCCGGCGGACATCGCGGCGATCCTCAGCGACATGCCCGAGCGGCTGATGCCGGCCCTGTTCCGGCTGCTGCCGAAGGACCTGGCCGCGGAGACCTTCGTCGAGATGGAGAGCGACGTGAAGGAGACGCTGATCCGCAGCTTTTCCGATACCGAGCTGAAGGCCGTCATCGACGAGATGTACATGGACGACGCCGTGGACCTGATCGAGGAGATGCCCGCCAACATGGTGCGGCGCATACTCAGCCAGGCCGACGCCGACACGCGCAAGCAGATCAACGAGATCCTGAAGTACAACGACGACTCCGCCGGGTCGGTGATGACCACCGAGTTCGTGGCGCTGACCCCGGCCATGACCGCCGCGGACGCCATCGAGCAGATTCGCGCCACGGGCGTGGACAAGGAGACCATCAACACCTGTTACGTGCTGGATGAGAAGTACCACCTGCTGGGCACGGTGACGATCCGCACGCTGATCCTCGCCAAACCGGGCGAGACCTGCGGCAGCCTGATGACCACCAACGTCATCAGCGTGAACACCCAGGACGACCAGGAGACCGCCGTGCAGACGATGTCGAAGTACAACTTCACGTCGCTGCCGGTCGTGGACGCCGAGAACCGCATGGTCGGCATCATCACCGTCGACGACGCCCTGGACATCATGGAAGAAGAGGCCACCGAGGACATCGCGAAGATGGCCGCTATCACCCCCTCCGACAAGCCCTATCTGCGCACCGGCGTGTTCGAGACCTGGAAAAACCGCATACCGTGGCTGCTTTTGCTGATGGTGTCCGGCACGTTCACCGGCATCGTCATCACCCGGTTCGAGGACGCGCTGAAGCTGGTACCGGTGCTGTTTGCCTCGGTGCCGATGCTGATGGACACCGGCGGCAACTCCGGCAGCCAGGCCTCGGTCTCCGTCATCCGCGCCCTGTCGCTGGGCGAGCTGGAGTTCAAGGACATCTTCCGGGTCATCTGGAAGGAGTTCCGCGTGTCCTTCCTGTGCGGCCTGGCGCTGAGCGTCGCCAACTACGGGCGGCTGATGCTGCTGGAAAAGGTGACGCCGCTGCAGGCCCTCACGATCTGCGTGACGATGCTGTGCACCGTGGTCATCGCCAAGTTCGTGGGCTGCACGCTGCCGCTTCTGGCCAAGAAGGCCCACCTGGACCCCGCCGTGATGGCCAGCCCGTTCATCACCACCATCGTGGACGTGCTGAGCCTGCTGATTTACTTCTCGTTCGCGACGATGATATTGAAGGTGTGAGGCTTTTTTCATGAGAAGCTACGCCATCATGCACCTGGACCGCCGCGTCGCCACCATTCGGGGCGACGGCTCCTGTACGGTCTATTTCCCGCGCTTCATGCCCTACAACCTCTATCTGGAGCGGGCGGAGGCCGGGGACCTGGACGCGCGGATGAACAATCTGGGCAATTTCTACGGCTGGTGCGCGTCCCGCGTGCTGACGCTGGACCGTAAGTATGCCAAGGAAATACTGAACAGCCTGGGCATGAAGCAGGCCGTGACGGACAGGGAGCGCGCAGAGATCTCCATTGCCTACCACGCGCTGTGCCTGACGGACGTCTATTGGGTGCGCGAACTGCGCGAGAACGTGACGTATGGCGAGATCAACCTCTACGACCATTCCCTGTCCGACGCCTTTGTGGACGTGTCGCTGCGCGGGCGGCAGCTGACCGCGCAGAACGCAGCGCTGCTGGGCCGATACGACCCCGCGGGCGACCTGGCCACGGCGGGCGTCGCGCCCAAGGCGTGGATACGGCGGAATGGGGCGTTCTGGCTGCTCAAGGACGGCGACCCGCGGGAGGTGGAGGCGGAGCTTCTGGCCAGTAAAATCGCCCGCTGCTTCGACGTGGCCCAAGTGCTCTACGAGCCGGAGATCTACGACGGCCAGCGCGTGTCCGCCAGCCGGTTGATAACCTCGAAGGCAAAGGGCATCGTGCCGATGGAATTCGTGGACGTCTACGCGGCGAACACGGACAGGACGGCGCGGGACATCGTAAACAGCCACGACAGGCGCGGCTATTACATGATGAACATCGTGGACTATCTGGTGGGCAACACCGACCGGCACTGGGGCAACTGGGGCTTTGAGGTGGACAACCGAACCAACCGCCTTGAAAAGCTGCACCCGCTGATGGACTTCAACAGGGCCTTCAACGCCTACGATACCGTGGAGGGCGCAAGGTGTCTGACGGCCTGGGAGAACATGTCGCAGAAGGATGCCGCCATCCGGGCGGTGAAGGCCGTGGGGTTCAACCCGGTGAAGCCGCTGCCGGATGACCTGCCGGCACTGTTTGACCGGGCGAACGCCACATTCGGCGCGCGCCTGGACGCCATGTTCAGACAGCGCCTCGACCTGCTGAGGCAAGTCGCACCGACAAAAAGCCCGGGCTGAAATCGCCCGGGCTTTTTGCCATCATGTTCAGTTCCCCATCATGATGCCGTAGATCTCCACAGCCTTCGCGCCGCGGGTGACCGACTTGGATTCCTTGTCCACGGGGACCTCGTACTTCGTGCACACCAGCGCGCCGGCGCTGCGGGCGGCTTCGCTGCCGGTCAGCTTGCCGGCGTTCGTGCTCTTCCAGGTGTTGTAGACGTAGGCATAGCTCCCCTTGAAGTCGTACAGGATCATCTCGTTCTCGGCGGCGGCCACCTGCTGGGCGGTGAGGCGGCCCTCGGCGTCGGCGTGCTTGCGGTACATGGCGACCAGGGTTTTGGTGCGCGGGCCCGTCCACTGCACCAGGCCCAGGCCGAACTTGCCCACCCAGCCGTCCGCGGCCAGCGCGCTGACAAACGCCTCCAGCTCGGCCAGGTCGATGTCCTGCACGTACTTGCCGGAGAAGTTGTCGCGGTAGTAGTTCTCCTCGCCGTAGCGCACGCGGGCCTCGGCCTCGCCGGTGTAGGCCTCCGCCTCCTCCGGGGACAGGTACACCGCGGTCAGCTTGTATTCGCCGTCCACCCGGGTGTAGTAATCGCCGCCGTCCAGGTAGCAGAAGTAGCGGGGGCGCTTCTGATAGTTCTTGATGTACTTGCTGCTCTCGAACAGGCCGTAGGTGCCCTCGGCGTACACATTCGCGCCGACGCCCGCGGCGAAGGCGGGCTCGAAGCCGGCGCTGACCAGCAGCTCCACCACGCTGGCGATGGCCACGCGCTTGCCGCCCAGGGCACCGCTGGCCCGCAGGCGGGCGGCCATGGCGGCCGCCTTCGGGTCCTGGGACGTCGCCGGCGGCTCCGCCTCCGGCTGTTCCGCCTCCGGCGCGGCCTCGACGACGGTCACCTTGCACTTGGCGACACGCTTGTTGAAGGTCTTCACCGCCACGGTGGCCGTGCCCGGCTTCAGGCCCTTGACCCGGCCCTCCGCGTCCACGGAGGCCACCTCCGGCGCGCTGCTCTTCCACGTCAGTATCGACGACGCGCCCGACGTCAGCTTCGCCGTCAGCTGCACCGTCTGCCCGACCGCCACGGAGAGCTTCTTCTCGGACAGCGCCACCTTCTGCGGCGCGTCGACCACATTCACCTTCACCATGGCCTCCAGGCCGTTGTGGGTCTTCACCGCGACGGTGGCCGTGCCCGCCTTCTTGGCGGTGATCAGGCCCTTGGAGGAGACCTTCGCCACCGACTTGTCGCTGCTGGCAAAGCGCAGCACCGCGCTCTCCCCCGCGCCGTAGGTCGGCACGAGCTGCAGCGTTTCCCCCTGGCCCAGCGTCAGCTGATCGACGCCCAGCGAGAGGGCGGTGGGCTGGCGTCCCTCCAGCACCAGGACCTTGCACGTCGCCTGTCTCTCATTGAAGGTCCGGACCCCCACGGTGGCCGTGCCCGGGCCGACGGCCTTCAGGCCGCCCTGCCCGTCCACCGCCACCACGGTCTCGTCGCTGCTCTTCCACTCCAGCGTGGAAGCGCTCCCGCCGGGCAGCTTCGCCGTCAACGCGGCCGTCTCGTCCAGGCCCAGCACCAGTTTGCGGGCGGACAGCGCCACCTTGGACGGGGCCTTCCCCACCGTCACGGAGACCGTGGCGTTGGTGCCGTTGTAGGCCTTCGCCATGACGGTGGCCGTGCCGGCACCCTTCGCGGTGAGCTGGCCCGTCTTGCTGACCTTCACCACACGCTTGTCGCTGCTGTACCAGGCGACGCTGCCCGCGGCGCCCTCGGGCATCGCGGCCTGCAGCGCGCGCGTCTCGCCCTTGCCCAGCGTCAGCGCCTCCGCGTCCAGCTTCAGCCACGCCGGGGCATCCAGCACCTCGACGACGCCGGTGACCACCTGGCCCTTTTGATTCGCGGCGGCCACCCGCGCCGTGCCCAGGCCCACGGCGGTGATCCGGCCCGTCTCCGCGTCGGTGGTCACCACCGCCGTGTTGTCGGACTTCATCGCCGCGACGGCCGCGCCGACGGTGTAGACCTCGCCGAGCCCCAGCCGCAGGCCGGGCGCCTGCGCCGCCTCGCCGCCGTCCTCCGGCGCCAGCACCGCCCAGGCGTCCTGCGCCCCGCCCGCTTCGGGCGGGACCGCTTCGGGCTGCTCCGCCCCGGGAAGCGCCAGATCGTCAAGCTCCTCCACCGGCGCGTCCACGCGCTCCGGCACGATCTCCGCCGCCTCGGTCCATGCCCAATCCGCCCCGTCCTCCGGGACTTCGGGGGCTTCAACAGCTCCCTGAGTATGTATGACGGGATCGTCCAGCGCCACCTCGCCCAGCGCCTCGGCCCGCGCCGCCGCGGGCAGGCAGAGGGCCAGCGCCATGACCAGCGCCGCCAGCCTGTAGCTCTTGTATTGCTTCATATCCGTTCCCTCCCCGGCCATGCCGTGGTGATGCGGATATATTTTATCATATTATTTCAAATTTTGCAAATGTTTTGCGTAAATGCGCACAAATACCACAAATGTTACTTCAGGTGCTCCTCCAGTATGAACTTGGGCCGCCGCTTGGTCTCCATGTAGATCTTGCCCACGTACTCGCCGATCAGGCCCAGCGCCATCAGCTGCAGGCCGCCCAGCAGCCAGATGGACATCATCAGCGAGGCCCAGCCGGCCACGGTCTTCCCCCGCGCCAGCGACACGATCACGTACACCGCCATCACCAGGCCCAGCAGCGCGCAAAGCGCCCCCAGCAGCAGCACATAGCGTATGGGCTTGTTGCTCAGCGACGTGATGCCCTCCATCGCGAAGGCGATCATCTTTTTCAGCGGGTACTTGCTCTCCCCCGCCACGCGCTCGCCGCGCTCGTAGTACACCTTGGCGGTGTTGAAGCCCAGCATGGGCACCATGCCCCGCAGGAACATGTTCACCTCGCCGAAGGACAAGAGCGCCTGCAGCGCCCGGCGCGACAGCAGCCGGTAGTCCGCGTGGTTGTACACCATGTTCACGCCCAGCTTGCCCATCAGCTTATAGAAGCCCTGGGCCGTGGTGCGCTTGAACACGGTGTCCGTCCTGCGGCTGGAGCGCACGCCGTACACCACGTCCGCGCCCTTTTGGTATTCCTCTAAGAAGCCGTACATGGCGTTCACGTCGTCCTGCAGGTCGGCGTCGATGGTGATCACGCAGTCGCAGCGCTCGGCGGACAGCGTCATGCCCGCCCACAGCGCGTTCATGTGGCCCACGTTGTGGGCCAGCTTCACGCCCTCGAACCGGGGATCCGCCGCGTGCAGGTCGGCGATGACCTTCCAGGTGTCGTCCCGGCTGCCGTCGTTCACCAGCACGATGCGGCTGGCCGGGTCGATGATCTCCCGGGCGATCATGTCGTCGGTCAGCGCCGTCAGCCGCCCGGCCGTGATCGGCAGCGCCTCCTGCTCGTTGTAGCAGGGGATGACGATAAAAAGTACCGGTTTTTCGGCCATCAGGCTTCCTTCCTTTCTCTGCGCCGCCGCGCCGCGGACAGTACGGCCAGTACGGCGGTCACGAGCAGCGCCGCGCAGGACACCGCCAGGCCGACCTTCAGGCCCGGCGTGACGTAGCGCATCTCGATCTCATGCGCTCCCGCGCCGATCTCGACGCCCATGTACATGCCGCCGCAGCGGAACACCTTCTGTTCGACGCCGTCCACCCAGGCGCGCCAGCCCTCGCTGTAGGGCACCGCGATTTGCAGCACCCGGTCGCCGGACACGGCGATTTTGCCGGTCAGTGAGTCCTTCCCCAGCCGCACGTCCGTCATGCCCTCGCTCCGCCGGGCCGCCATGTCGTCCCGATAGGCTGAGAGCGGCAGGGCCACCAGGCGCAGGCCGTCGTATTCGCCGCTGGCCTCCGGGGTCTTGTACAGCAGCACCTCGCAGCCCTTGGGCGCGTCGTGCCCCAGGCACAGCGCCAGGCCCTTGCGGGGGAAGCAGTAGTTGTCCTCCGGGCGGCGCAGCAGCGAATCGCAGCCGCCGGACTCGGTGGTCACCCGCAGCCAGAGGTTCATCGGGGCTGCGTTCACGCGGATGTTGTCCGCCAGCAGATAGACCTCGCAGTCCTCCGGCGCGTCGAAGGTCAGCGTCAGGCGGCCGCCGTCGACGGTCTGGAAGCGCCCGTCGGCCATCGTCGCGCCGTCGGACGCGGTTATCGTGAAGGGCAGCTCCGTCGCCGCGCCGGCCAGTTCGTCCGGGGCCGCCACGGGCAGCGCCTCGCCGGCCCGCTCCACGATGGCGTAGCGCGTCAGCGCGGCCAGCTTCTCCTCCACGGGCAGGGCGTCATAATCCGCCTTCAAAAGCTGCCGGTCGTAGGCGTAGCCCAGCGGCAGCGCGTATTCGTTCCGGCAGACCCGGGCCTCGGCGCCGTCGGGCAGGGCCAGGGGCTCGTCCATCAGGTCAAAGCCGTAGGGCACCAGGTCCTTGCTGTCCGCGCCCTGCACACTGTACTTCACCGCCGCCACGGCGTTCATCGGCGTATTGCCGTAGAAGCCGTAGACGTGATCGGCGGTGACCAGCGCGGGCAGCCAGAGGTCGATGTAGTATTCGGCGATGCCCCCGTTCACCACGCTCCAGTACAGCGAGGTGCCGTTGTAGCCGAACAGCAGGGAATTGGCGTCGTCAAAGAAGGGCTGGTCCACCCGATAGACCCCGTCGTCCCCGATGAGGTGGCCCTTTGATTCCGAAGCCAGCCTGTCGTACAGCCCCGGCGCCGACTGCTCCTCGATATATCCCGCGCCGATGGGCAGGTAGGGCATGGCGGAGTACAGCGCGATCGTCAGGGCGAGGGAGGCCGTGATGAGCCGGCGGGTCCGCTGCCGGTTGAGCCAGCCGTCCCGCCGGCTGCCGAAGGCCACCAGCGCGGCGCAGGCCGACAGCAGCAGCGCCTCGGCCAGGTAGACGGGGCTCTTGCGGTTCGGCCAGGCCAGCGCCAGGCCGTACAGGGCCGCCAGCGCCGCCAGCACGCGCAGGGCCTTGCCGGGCCGCAGCGCCTTCGGCAGGCCGAAGCAGCAGCCCAGCGCCACGAACAGCCCCAGGGCGTAGATCCAGCGGTTGACGACGTAGTGCATGCCGTTCATCAGCTTGCCGAACAGCGGCACGCTGGCCCCGACCAGGCAGACGAGCAGGCCCAGCAATATCATCCGCGAACGCTTGCCGCGCACCGTCAACAGCCCCAGCAGGCCGAGCAGGGCCGGCGGCACGAAGTTCAGATAGGTGTAGACGTCCCCGCCCCGCCAGGACAGGAACGCGTTTTCGGCCATCTGGCGGTAGTACCAGGTGGAATACCGGAGCATCGAGCCCGCGTAGCCCGTCTCGACGCCCAGACGGCCGTTCCCCAGATACGCCAGCGCCATCGGGTAGAACACCACGGCGGAGATGGCGAGCCCCAGCAAATAGCCGCCCAGCAGCGTCAGCCCGTCCGCCGCGCAGCGCTTCACGCCCTGCCCGGGCAGCCGGGAGATCAGGCGGATCACTATGTACAGCACGGCGAGCACCGTGTTGATATAGGCGAAGTAGAAGTTGACCACCAGCATCAGCGCCGTCACCAGCACGTACAGCAGCCACCGGCGCTCGCCGAACACCCGCTCAATGCCCAGCAGCATCAGCGGCAGGTACAGCGCGCCGTTGAGGAAATACGGGTGCCGGCCCAGCAGGTACAGGAAGAAGCCGCCGTACACGTAGATCGCCGCCGAGCAGCCCAGCGCCCAGCCGTTTTTCGCGCCCAGCTTCTTCGCGTAGACCGCGAAGCACAGCCCGGCCAGGTAGTTGCGCAGCAGGGCGATGCCCACGTAGGCATACTCCAGCTTTTCCGGGCCGACCAGCGCGGCCAGCAGGCTCAGCGGATCCGTGTAGCCGTAGTAGGAGCAGGTGGTCAGCACGTCCATGCCCTGGCCCAGGGAGAAGCTGAGCATCCGGGGCGCGCGGCCCGCGAACAGATCGCGGACGACCTGCCCCACGTAGCCGAGCACCGTGTAGTGCTGCTTGACGCCGTCCATGTTCCAGATCAGCAGCTTTCGGCACGCGACCATCACCATAACCAGCGTCAGCGCGCCGCACAGGTACAAAAGCGTGTACAGCCCCAGCCAGCGCGCGGCGCGCCCGTCCCCCTCGATCCGCTCGTTCCTCATGCCGTCTTCATCCTTTCAGTACGATGTTGTCCGCCCCGATCACGTTCGCCAGCGCGCCGAAGTCGTAGCCCTCGTCCACCCAGTACTCCCGGGGGGCCTGGTAGGTCTTCTTCTCGTCGGCCATGTACAGCATCACGCAGATGCGGCCCGGGGTCTGGGCGAGTATGTCCAGCACCTGCTGGCGGGTCTCGGCGGTCAGCTTCAGGTATAGCCTGCGGCCCGGCCGGGCGGGCCGCGACGTGGCGGCGTCCGGCGGCGGGGCGGCGTCATAGGCCGGGGGCGGCGCGCTCCAGCCCGACGACGGGCGGGCGTCCAGCGCGTCCATCTCGGAAAGGGGCGCGACCCGGTCCAGCAGGAGCTTGGGGGCCTCCTCCTCGCGGATGGAGAGCCTGCCGGTCATCACCACCGGGGCGTCCTGGGTCAGCAGGCCGGACACCCGCTCGTAGACCTTCGGGAACACCAGCACCTCGGTGACGCCGTACATGTCCTCCAGCTGCACGAAGGCCATCATGTTGCCGCTGCGGGCGGCCTTGAGCTTCTTGTCGGCGATGATGCCGCCCATGCGCACCGGCTTCTGGTCCCAGCTCATGCCGCCGTCCGGGCTCTCCTCGGTGAGCGACTGCAAGAACCGCGCGTTCACCTTCAGCTTTGAAAGCTGCGCGGCGTAGGCGTCCAGCGGGTGGCCGGAGATGTACACGCCGGTGGTCTCCTTCTCCATTTGCAGCATCTGGTTCTTGTCCAGCGGCGGCAGGTCGGGCATGGGCGGGGGCGGCGCCTCCACGGCGTTCTCCGCCATGCCGAACAGCGAGATCTGCCCGGCCACCATGTTCTTCTGGCTGCGGCTGACGCCGTCCATGGCCCGCTCGAACACGTGCAGCTTCTGGGCGCGCCCGCCGGGCAGCTCGTCCAGCGCGCCGCAACGGATCAGGCTCTCCACGCCCTTCTTGTTCATCTCGCCGCCGGTGATGCGGGTGATGAAGTCGTACAGGTCCCGGTAGGGGCCGCCGGCCTCCCGCTCGGCCACCAGCGCCTCCACCGCCTTCATGCCCAGGTTCTTCACCGCGCCCAGGCCGAAGCGGATGCCCTTCTTCCCGTCCGCCTCGTCCACGGCGAACTTCGCCACCGACCGGTTCACGTCCGGCGGCAGCACGGGGATGCCGCGCTTGCGGCAATACTGTATGTAGAAGGCGATCTTGTCGGTGCTGCCCAGCATCGAATTCATCATCGCGGCCATGAACTCGGCGGGGAACTTCAGCTTCAGCCACGCCGTCTGCACGGCGACCAGGGCGTAGGCCGCGGCGTGGGACTTGTTGAAGGCGTAGGACGCGAAGGCGGTCATCTCGTCGAACAGCCGGGTGGCCGCCGCCTCCGTGACGCCGTTGCGCACGCAGCCGGGCACCACCACGTTGCCGTCCTCGTCCAGCTGGCCGTGGATGAAGACCTCCTTCTCCCGGGCCATCACGTCGTGCTTCTTCTTGGCCATGGCGCGGCGCACCAGGTCGCTGCGGCCCATCGAATAGCCGGCCAGGTCCCGCACGATCTGCATGACCTGCTCCTGATACACCATGCAGCCGTAGGTGACGTCCAGTATCGGCTTCAGCTGGGGCGTGAGGTAGGTGACGCTCCCGGGGTCCTGCTTGCCGGCCACGTAGCGGGGGATCGACTCCATCGGGCCGGGCCGGTACAGCGATATGGCGGCGATGATGTCCTCGAAGCTGGACGGCTTCATCGACGTGAGGAACTGGGTCATGCCCGAGGATTCCAGCTGGAATATGCCGGTGGTGTCGCCGGAGGAGATCATGCTGTACACCCCGGGCTCGTCCAGCGGTATGTCCTCGCCGGTGAAGCCCTCCCCCAGCCGGTCCCGGGCCATCTCGATGGTGTCCATGATCACGTTCAGCGTCCTGAGGCCCAGAAAGTCCATCTTCAGAAGGCCCAGCGCCTCCACCGTGCCCATCGGGAACTGGGTGGTGATCACGTCGTCGTTGGTCTGCAGCGGGCAGTAGTCCACCACGGGCCTGGCGGTGATCAGCACGCCCGCCGCGTGGGTGGAGGCGTTGCGCGGCATGCCCTCCAGCTTCCGGGCCATGTCGATCAGCCTGCGGATGTTCCCGTCGCCCTCGTAGGACCCGCGCAGCTCCGGGTTCATCTTCAGCGCCTTTTCCAGCGTCATGTTCAGCTCGAAGGGCACCATCTTGGCGATGGCGTCCACCTCCTGGTAGCTCATGTCCATGACGCGGCCCACGTCGCGTATGACGGCCCGGGCGGCCATCGTGCCGAAGGTGATGATCTGGGCCACATGGTCCGCGCCGTAGCGCCGCCGCACGTAGTCGATGACCTGGCCGCGGCGCTCGTAGTCGAAGTCGCAGTCGATATCCGGCATGGACACGCGCTCCGGGTTCAGAAAGCGCTCGAACACCAGCGCGTACTTCAGCGGGTCGATCTCGGTGATGTCCAGCGCGTAGGCCACGATGCTGCCCGCGCCGCTGCCGCGGCCCGGGCCCACGCCCACGCCGTGGGTCTTGGCGTAGTGGATAAAATCCCACACGATCAGGAAATAATCCACATAGCCCATGCTTTCGATCACGCCCAGCTCGTACTCCATGCGCGCCCGGGCGTCCGGGCGGTCCGCTCCGTACTTGCGCAAAAGGCCCGCCTCGCACAGCTCGCGCAGATAGCCCCGGTCGGTCTTGCCCTCGGGCAGCGGGAACGCGGGCAGGTGGGTGGTGGAGAAGTCGAACTCCACGTTGCAGCGCCGGGCGATGGCCTCGGTGCGCTCGATGGCGTCCGCGAAATTGGGGAAGCGCTGGCGCATCTCATCCTCGGACTTCACGTACATCTGGTCGGTGTCCATGCGCATGCGGTGCTCGTCGGACAGCGTCTTGCCCGTCTGGATGCACATGAGCACCTCCTGGGCCTCGGCGTCCTCCCGGGTCAGGTAGTGACAGTCGTTGGTCACCACCAGCGGGATGTCCATCTCCCGGGCCAGCTTCACAAGCCTGGGATTGACGGCGCGCTGGTCGGGGATGCCGTGGTCCTGCAGCTCGACAAAGAAGTTGTCCTTGCCGAAGATCTCCAGGTAGCGCCGCGCCATGGCCCGGGCGTCGTTGTCCCGGCTGTCCAGCAGCAGCTTCGGCAGATCGCCGGACAGGCAGGCCGACAGCGCGATCAGGCCCTCGTGGTACTTTTCCAGCAGCGCGTAGTCCACCCGCGGGCGGTAGTAGTAGCCCCGGATGAAGCCCTCGCTGACCAGCCGCGACAGGTTCCGGTAGCCCTGCTGATTCTCGCACAGCAGTATCAGGTGGCTGTAGTCGCGGGTGGTGCTGGTCTTGTTGTCCATGTCCGGGCAGACGTACACCTCGCAGCCGATGACCGGGTGGATGCCCGCCTCCTTCGCCGCGCGATAGAAATCCACCACGCCGTACATCACGCCGTGGTCCGTCACCGCGCAGGACGACATGCCCAGCGCCTTCAGCCGCTCCATCAGCGGCTTGATGCGGCACGCCCCGTCCAGCAGGCTGTATTCGGTATGTAGGTGCAAATGCGCAAACATCGGCGTTTCCCCTTTTTCTTTGAATTGGCAACGGGAATTGAGAAGCGGCGCTTCTCAATTCCCCATTGCCAATTCCCATTTTGGCCCAGCGCTTCAGCGCAGCGTCGTCGCGTTCCTGACGATGGCGTTGATGTCGGCGGACAGCTCGTCGGCGGTGCGGCCGGAGCGAATCTGTTCGGACAGCTCGTAGATCTTCTTCACGTCCGCGTCGTTGCCGGTGACGGCCACGGTCTGGATGGACGGATCGGCCTTCAGCACCTCGGCGGCCACCATCTCTCGGATGCGCTCGGTCACCTCGCCCTTGTAGGCGTTGTCGAACTTCACGCCCACCAGCGCCGTGGTGTTGGTCACCACCACGCGGGCGTCGGAGAGCTCGGAGATGCGGGAGATGGCCCGCTCGATGTCGGACGCGCCGTTGGCCCAGTCAAACGGGTTCAGCGCCCCGTCGGTGGTGGCGGCCGTGTTGCCCGCCGCGCCGCTGTTCTGCGCGCCGTTGTTCGTCATGCCCGCGGCGCCGTTGCCGTTCTGGGCGCCGTTCTGGGCGCCGCCCGGTGCGAAGTCCGCCGTCGCCGTGGGGGCGGGCGGCAGGTTCGCGGTGTCGTTGTTCATGCACGCCGCCAGCGCCATCCCGGCCGCGGCGATGATCAGGATAACCGGTATGATCTTGCGAATACTCATGGTCCATTACCTCCTTGCGCCGTTAGTGTGGACGCAAAGGGGATAAAACATACAGGAGGACCATCGGATTCGCAGATCGTTCGCTGGAAACGATTGAGTGAGGAGTTAGGAGTGAGGAGTGAGGAGCAGGATTGCCGGGGAACGGCTGGTCCTACGTTTGAAGCGTTTTGGTTGCGGAGGAGAGCATTTTCCGTAGTTCCTCACAATCCGCTCTGAGGCTTCGATACTGTTGCGCGCTGATGTAACCTGTATTGACCAGCAATTCCAGCCAATACAACGTCTCGGCACATTCCCGCAAGGCGATATAGAGCTTGGATGCAAATTCTTTTCGGGTACTGCCGTATTCCGCTTCGGCGATATTCGCTCCAATGCTCGTGCCGCTGCGCAGTGCCTGCCTGGAGATGACGTATTCCCGTTTCTCATCGCACAAATACCTGTGCATGCGCACGATTCGGACAGCGAACTTCTTGCTTTTATCCAACATCACGCTATCCAATGCTCCTCACTCCTAACTCCTCACTCCTCACTCGCCCTTGCCGGCCTGGCGACGGCGTCAGTCTTCGTCCTTATAGAAGCAGCATCCGCCGATGAATTCGCGCAGTATCGAATTGACGGGGATCTCGTCCTCGACGTCGGCGGTCTGGATGTAGTTCAGGAACTTCACCAGGCGGCGGGCCAGCGTGTAGTGGGGGCTGTCCTCGGTGATGGCCAGCAGCTGGGGGTAGGCGTACTTCTTCATGATGACCAGCTCATAGGTCAGCGCGGAATTGAACATGGCGTCTGCCTTTTCCTGGAAGGGGAAGATGTATTTTTCCTCGCCCCGGCGCACGGACGCCCACATGGCCATGGTGTCCTCCGGCGGGGTGCCGCGGAACAGGTTGTCCCTCACGATGCGCCGGAGCAGCCGGGCGTCGGTGGTGCGGATGCGGTTGTGGTCATCCAGGTTCAGCATCGTCAGCGGGCTGATGTACACCTTGAACTTCTTCTCCGGCGGCACGGTGGCGGTCAGCCGGTCGTTCAGGCCGTGGATGCCCTCGATGATGACCGGCTGGCCCTGCTCCACCGAGAAGGCGTGGCTGTGCTCGGCGCGCTTGCCGGACTTGAAGTCGAACTCCGGCACGTCCACCGTCTCGCCCCGCAGCAGCCGGGGCAGGTGGTCGCACAGCAGGTCCAGGTCCAGCGTCTCGATGCGCTCCAGGTCGATGGAGCCGTCCGGCTCCCGGGGGATGCTGTCGCGGTCCAGGTAGTAGTCGTCCAGCGAGATCTTCACCGGCCTCAGGCCGTGCACCCGCAGCGCGATGGACAGCCGGTGCGAGAAGGTGGTCTTGCCGGAGGAGGACGGACCCGCGATCAGCAGCACCTGCGCGCCGCTCTTGATGAACTGGTCGGCGATCTGCTGGATCCTGCGCTCCTGCAGCGCCTCGTTCACGCGGATGAACTCGCGCAGCCGGCGGCTCACGATCATGTCGTTCAGGTCGGCGGCGTTTTCGCAGTTCAGTATGGCGTGCCATTCGGCGGCCTCGGAATAGGTATGCATCAGGTGGGGCAGGTCCACGAACCGGGCGGGCCGATCCGGCTGCGCCGCGTCGGGCCGCTGCAATATGATGCCCGCGTCATAGGCCTTCAGATCGAACACGTTCACCAGCCCCGTGGACGGGGTCATCTCGCCGTAGAAGTAGTCCTCCAGCCCATCGATGCGGTACAGTGTGAAGTGGCTGAAGCGGCGGTAGCCCAGTATGCGCAGCCGGTCGGTCTGGCCGGTGCGGGTGAAGTATTCCTTGGCCTCCTCGGTGGACAGCCTGATCTTTTCGATGGGCAGATCGGCGGCGATGATGCGCCGCATCTCGGTCTTGATCAGGGCCACAATCTCCGGCGTCACGGCCACGCCGGGCAGGTCGATGTAGATGCCCCGGCCAAAGGAATGGCGTATGCGCACGCGCTCGCCGGGGTACAGCAGGTGCACCGCGGTCAAAAACACGAACTGCAGCGAGCGCTCGTAGATGCGCCGCCCCTCCTCGTCGGCGAAGGTCAGCGTGCGGGCGAAGGCGTATTCCTCCACCGGGTCGTTCAGCGACTGCGTGCGCCCGCGCACCGACACGCCCAGCGCCCCCGCGCCGCCGTCCGGCAGCTTCGGCAGCAGGTCGCGCCACTTCTCCTGCCCGGTGCAATTCATTTCGATGCCGTTCAGCTTCAGATACATGGTCTTTCCTCCCAGTGCGATAATCACCCATTTTATGTGTTATTATAGCATTTCGGTGCTCAGAATGCAACCGGAAGCGCGGAAACGATCCCACCAAAATCAAGGGGACGGTTCTCTGTGTCAATGACACAGAGAACCGTCCCCTTGATTTTGGTGGCCCGCAACCACAAAAATACGGGCGGCCTGCGGCTCACTTGTTCAGTGGTCGCAGGTCGCCCCTGGCTTTCTCGGTCTGAAGCCGTCTGACGGGTCGATTACGGCGCCTTCTTCGACTTCTTGGAGGATTTCTTGTCGGTCTTCTTTGAAGATTTCTTGTCAGATTTCTTCGTGGATTTCTTGTCGGACTTCTTCTCCGACTTCTTGGGCTGCTCCTCGGCCTTCGCCTCGACCGCTTCCTCGGGCTTCGCCTCGGAAGGCGCCTCGGCCAGCTTCACAGCCTTCGCTTCGGAATTGCCCTCGGTCGGCTCCTCGACCGTTTCCTCGACCGGCTCTTCGACCGGTTCCTCGGGCTCCGGCTCGGACTCGGGCTGCGGTTCGGGTTGCGGCTCGGGCTGCGGCTCGGGCTCCGGCTCAGCCTTCCCCTCTGGGGAAGGTGGCAGCGCGTCAGCGCTGACGGATGAGGTCACCTCGTCAGAGGTCT
>JAFYBB010000170.1 GCA_017540445.1 Clostridia bacterium
ATTTTTCTCTTCGCCATACGATTGACCTTCTCAGAGATTCTTCTTCATTTTCCCTCATCCTGTGGTATAAATATTGTTACCCTTGTTCCACCCGCTTCGCGCTCTTCGATTTCCAGCGTCCCGCCGCACATCGCTTTCAGCCGCTCGCGGATGTTTTTGAGCGCGTAGTTCGGCTCGTCCACATCCGAAGGCGCGTAGCCGGGGCCGGTGTCCTCCACGGTGATCTTCACGCCCAGGTCGGTGTTTTCCGTGGCGATGGAGATGTACAGCGGCTCCAGGTCCGGGTCCATGCCGTGCTTGACGGCGTTTTCCACGATGGGCTGGAGCGTCAGGGGCGGTATGCGGAAGAAGGTGTCCGGCGTGTCAAACTCCACGAACAGGCGGCCTTCAAAGCACGCCTGCTCCACCGCGAGATACGCCCGGGTGTGCTCCAGCTCCTTTTCAAAGGAAATCGTGTCCTCCTGAGCTATGGCCGTGAAGTTGTTTTGCAGGTAGCGGGTGAAGTCGCGTATGACGCGCTGGGCCTTGGGCGGGTCCTGCGCGCACAGGTAATAGGTGTTCATCAGCGTATTGTAGATGAAATGCGGCCGCATTTGCGCCACGGCGGCGCGCGTCCTCTGCTGCGCCGCTTCATCCCGCTGCGCCAGGTAGCGCTTGACCAGCCCCGCCATCAGGTACAGCTCCACGAGGATGATCTGTATGACGTCCACGGCGAAAAAACAAACCAGAAACATGACGAACTGCGCACCCGTTACCCGCTTGCGTCTCAGAAACAGCGCGATCAAACCGTTGACCGTGAGAGATGCGATGATGGCGACATACACATAAGACCAGCGCCCGGCGCGCGTCGCATAGTCCCGGGTGATGCTGACCGCGCCGGTGAAGTGGGCCAGCCACTGCGCCGCGATCAGCGCCGCCGTCAGCGCGCATTGGATGCGCATGGCCGCGCTTTTGAGGCAGTTTTCGCCGCAGCAATGGAGGAAATAGGCGAACACCAGCAGCGACGGAAGCGGGGTGATCAGCGCCTCGGCACAGAGCAGCGCCCGAAAGAGGGAATGCGAAACCCGGCTTTGCACGGCGGCGCGCTCCAACAGGGCAAGCGCCGCGCTGATAAGGGCCGAGGACAGTATGGCAACGCACAGGCGCGCGGGCCACCCGTCGATGTCGCGGGCAAGGAAGGCCAGGATCAACCCGAACAGGCCAAACAGAACTGCCGACGCCTCCGCCGCCGCCCAAAAATCAAACCCCAACATCACATCAGCCCCTTCACGGGATATCGCAGCTTTGGAAGCTGCCGAAGGATCTCCTCCGCGTCCAGCGGTTTGAGCAGAAAACCGCTGGCGCCGGTGTCCCAGGCGTCGAAGGCGTATTCCCGATAGCCGGTCAGATAGATCACGTTGGCGCGCGGACGGATGCGCAGCAGCTCCCGGCACAGGTCAAGGCCGCTGCTCCTGCCCAGCTCAATGTCCAGGAATGCCAGCGCCACCGGGTTCTGCGTAAAATAATCCACGACCTCCTGCCGCCTTGTAAAGCCAACGACGTTCGCGCCTGGCAGTGCCTGGCGCAATATGGGGAGCCCTCCTTCAAGAACGATGGGGCTGTCGTCCACCAGCAGTACGTTGGGCGCTTCGTCAGACTCCTCCGCGGCGGCCAGCAGCGCCGCGGTATCCATGCCCAGGGTCTCCGCGATCAGGGCAATCGTAGCTACATCGGGCATGCGGCGGCCCACCTCCCAGTTTGCCACACTGGGGCGGCCTACGTGCAGACGATCCGCCAGCTGCTGCTGGGAAAGCCCGCTTTCAATGCGCAGACGGCGCACCGTCTCTCCGAAGGATTTCGCCATGGCGATTCTGCCCCCTTCTCCTGTCAATAGCATACAGAATATGAATTGAAAATACAAGTGCAAGCGCCATAATCATTGTGTCTTTCTGAAACGTCCCTTTTCTGATGCCACTAATTTGAATATAATGGAAACGGATGCACACAATGATAAAGGCCTGTTGTGAAAAACACATCCATACAAAGGAGGAACAAACAAAATGAGCCTTGACAACGCAAAGAAGTCAATCATCATCCTCGGCGTGCTGAACATCATTCTCGGCCTCTTCGGAATTTTCCTGGGCGTCGCTCTCTTTTCGGGCGGCAATATGCTTGGCAAGAGCGTCATTGAAACGGCCACGCCAGGCGCGGAGGGCGCGGCGGAGGCGCTCACCGTGTCGGGAATCATGCTCGTCTTAGGCGTCTTCGTGCTGGTCGCCGCCGTTGTCTACCTGCTGCTGGGCATCTTTTCGATCATCGGCGGGAAGAACCCGGTCAAGATCATGCCCGCCTATGTGCTCTCGATCATCGCGATCATACTGTCGGTCGTTACCATGATCCTCAATTTCGCGAACGGCGTGAATGCCACCAGCATACTCGACGGCATCGTGGGCATCGTCTTCAGCGCCACTTCATTCGCCTGCGCGAAGACCATCCGCAACAGTCTTTGAGCCTGGAGACGGATGCGTATGCAGGACAGCCACTCGACATAATGTCTGTATATCGACAACCACACCCGGCATCAAGACGGGTTGTGGTTGTCTTTTTTGAAGCACCCACTTTTCGGAAGATGTACGATGCGAAGGCCGCGTATTATCGAAAAAAAGGCAATGACCGTAGAAGGTCACAATGCCGATAAACGACAGGAGGTATCACCATGAAAAAGAGGATTGTGGCATGGATTCTCACATTGCTCATGATCGCGGGCGCGCTGAATACCTGCGCGGCGGAGCCGGTGGATTCCGTGGATCCAATCGCGCTGGTGTCCGAATACTGGACGGAGGGCTCCCCGGCGGCGGCGAGCCTGAACGACTATCTGACGGCGGTGACCGACTCGGCCTCCCCCGACTACATCCCCGTGGAGGACAGGATCGCCGTGTTCGACCTGGACGGCACGCTGATGTGCGAGACCTATCCCTTCTGCTTCGAGTACATGCTGTTCGCGGACTACGCGCTGAACAGCGGCAGCGACACGATCACCGACGAGGTTCGCGCGGTGGCGCAGGAGATCGTGGACGCCGCGGGCGGCGAGAAGCCCGGCGGCATGAGCACAAGGCAGGCCGCCGCGGGGGCCGTCGCCTATCGGGGCATGACCATGGATGGGCTTTCGCAGATCGTGCGCGACTTCAAGGACAGCGAGGCCTGGGGCTTCACCGGCATGAAGCGCGGCGAGGCGTACTACAGGCCGATGGTGGCGCTGTTCGACGCGCTGCTGGCCAACGACTTCGCCGTCTACATCGTCACGGCCACCGAGCGCAACATCGTCCGGGCGGTGATCGAGGGCACGCTGGACATCCCGCCGTCCCATGTGATTGGCACGGAGTACGGCTACACCGCCACGAATCAGGGCGACGCGGCGGATGCCGAATACACCTTCCAGCCGTCGGATCAGGTCGTCTTCGACGGGAACTACTACGGTGAAAACGCAAAGATGAGCAAGGTGGACGCCATCGTGCGCGAGATCGGGCAGCAGCCGGTGCTTGCGTTCGGCAATTCCTCCGGCGACCTGGCGATGGAGGTCTATACCATCACCAATAATCCCTATCGGAGCGCAGCTTACATGGTGCTTGCGGACGACGAGGCGCGGGAATACGGCGACGCCGGGAGCGCCGCGCAGAAGAAGGCCGACTATGCGGCGCAGGGGATCGGCGTCATCTCCATGCGCGACGACTTCGCGACCATCTACGGCGACGGCGTGGCGAAGGCGGACGAGCCGCAGGAATCCGCCCAGGTCGTTCCCTTCCCCGAAACGCCCGTGGTCGGCATCGCCTGGCGGGCGGATACCGATTCCGAGTTCTTCACCAACGTCTGCCAGGCCGTGGAGGAGGCGGGCGGCACATGGGTGCTGCTGGATCAGGTCACATCCGCCGACCTTACCTATGACGGCGCGGGCAAACTGACCGAGGGCGTGACGGCGCTGGGCTCTTTGGACGCGGACGCGGCGAAATACGTGCGCTTGAATACATGGCATGGTTCCAACGCCGCCGAGGCCGTGGGCTGCGCGAGCATCGTGCTGTTCACCGGCGGCGAGGACATCAGCTCCACGCTGTTCTTCGAGCCCGAGCCCTGGCACGGCATCGTGGCGGAGATCGACTACAACGCCGAACGGGATGTTTCCGATTACCTGACGATGAGCTACTGCCTGGATAACGACATTCCCGTGATGGGCTTCTGCCGCGGGATGCAGATGCTGGGCGTGATCTCCGGGGCCGAGATGATCCAGGACATACCGGCCTGGTTTGCCGGACTCGGCGTGGAATACGATTACACGCACCGCAACCAGAAGGCCACGCCCGAAGCCTATCGGGATTACGCGGCGCACGACGTGGAGGTGGCGGAGGGTTCGCTGCTTCATGACATCGTGGGCAGGACGACGCTCACCGGCTGCCCCTCCTGGCACCATCAGGCGATCGGGAACGTGGACAATACCCGGCTCATCGTCACCGGCACCACCGACACCAACGGCGTTACGATGATCGAGGCCGTGGAGCGCACGGACAAGACCTTCGCCGTGGGGCTGCAATTCCACCCGGAAGCCGCGCTGGTGAAGCACCTGGACGGGGCGGAGAATCAGGCGGAGTACATGGATTACGATACCGCGCTGGCGTTCTTCAGGGCCATCGTCGAAGCCCTGCCCGCGCTGTCGGAAGCCGCCTGAGAGGCGCTGTGAACCGGCGAAAAAGGCTGTAAACAATAGCAAAACCGGAAGGGTGACGATGATGAAGAAGATTCTGTGCCTGATATTGGCTCTGGCGATGGTTCTCTCAGCCGCGGCGTTCGCGGAGAACGCGCAGGGCGATTCCCCGGAGGCGATTCTCTCCGGGATGAGCCTGCGGGACAAGGTCGCGCAGATGATGATCGCGTCCTTCCGCGTGTGGCAGGAGGTCCCGCC
>JAFYBB010000171.1 GCA_017540445.1 Clostridia bacterium
ATGCTCAGCGAGGCGTTCCGGCCCCGCCCGAAGTACATCACCGTGACGCCGGTCACCGATTCCGCCCCGGCGCAGGCGCTGCCGCCGAGCACGCTGCCCCGGCACGTGGCCATCATCATGGACGGCAACGGCCGCTGGGCCAACGCCCGCAACCTGCCCCGCTCCGCCGGGCACGCGGCGGGCACCGAGGCGCTGCGCGACATCATCCGCGCCAGCGACGACTGGGGCATCGAAGCCCTGAGCCTGTACGCCTTCTCCACTGAAAACTGGTCCCGCTCGAAGGAGGAGGTCAGCGCGCTGATGGGGCTGCTGCTGAAGTACTTCAACTCCGAGATCGACGAGCTGGACGAAAAGCACGTGAAGATCACGATACTCGGCGACGTGGACGGCATGCCCGAGCCCCAGCGCACGGCGCTGAAGAACGCCGTGTCCCGAACGGCAAACAACACCGGGCTGAAGCTGAACATCGCGCTGAACTACGGCGGCCGGGCCGAGCTGACCCGCGCCGCGCGGCTGCTGGCCGAGCAGGTGAAGGCAGGTACATTGCAGCCCGAGGACATCGACGAGGACGCCTTCGCCGCCCACCTGTACACCGCTGGCCTTCCGGACGTGGACCTGCTGATCCGCACCAGCGGCGAGATGCGCACCTCCAACTTCCTGCCCTGGCAGCTGACCTACGCCGAGATGGTGTTCGACACCTGCTTCTGGCCGGACTTTGACCGGACCCACTACCTGAAGTGCCTGCGCGTCTACGCCGACCGGGACCGCCGCTTCGGCGGCGTCAAGGCGCCCGAGGGGGCAGCACCCCAGGCGGGGGCAGCGCCCCAGGCGGGGGCAGCGCCCCAGGCCGAGGCCGCGCCTCAGGCCGGGGCCGAACCCGAAGCCCAGGCTCCGGCCGCGCCCGAAGCGCCCGTCGAAGCCGTGCCCGAGCAGAACGACGCACCCGAGAGCGACGGCGGCCCCGTCGAGGAGGTTGAAGCTTGATTAAACGCATTATCACTGCCGCGGCACTGATCATCATCATGTCGCTGGCCATATGGTTTCAGGGCTGGCCGCTGCGCCTGCTGCTGCTCTGGGGCATGCTGATGAGCACCAGCGAGATGTACCGCGCCTTCCGCCGGATCGGCTACGACCCGGTGCGCTGGTCCGGCTACGCTTACTGCGTGCTGGCGGTGCTGGCCCAGGCCTACTACGCGCGGCTGACCGGCGGCGTGTTCGAGTCGATCAGCCCGTCCATGTTCGCGCTGATCATCGGGCTGCTGCTGGCGATGACGGTGATCGTGCTGAAGGGCAAGGTGGCCTTTGACAGCATGATGAGCACCGTGTTCCCGATGCTGTATCCGGGGCTGTTCTTCTCGCTGATCATCACGCTGCAGGACCTGGGCACCCGGCTGACCTCCACGCTGGCGCTGGTGCTGACCTTCTTCATCGCCTCGGTCAACGACACCTTCGCGCTGTTCATCGGCATGCGCTTCGGCAGGCACAAGCTGTCGCCGGAAATCAGTCCCCACAAGAGCGTGGAGGGCGCGGTGGCCGGGCTGGTCGCCAGCGTGCTGTTCGCCATGCTGGTGCCCTGGCTCGCCATCCGCCTCGCGCCCACCTGGCCCGCCCTGCAGGCCCAGCTGAGCGCGTCGCCGCTGCCCCCGCTGTGGGCCTTCGGCGTGCTGGGCCTTTTCGCCGGTGCGCTGTCGCAGATCGGCGACCTGGTGGCCTCGCTGGTGAAGCGCCACTGCGGTATCAAGGACTTCGGCACCATATTCCCCGGCCACGGGGGCATGCTGGACCGCATGGACGGCATACTGTTCTGCGGCGTGGCCTGCTACGTATTCTTTAAAATCTACGGACTATAATAGAGGTTGAAAATGAGGACAATCGCCATACTGGGCGCGACCGGCTCCATCGGCACGCAGGCGCTGGACATCGTGCGCCGCTACCCGGACCGCTTTCACGCCGACTGCCTGACTGCCGACACGAACGCCGAAAAGCTGTTTGAGCTGGTGCGCGAGTTCAAGCCCACCGCCGCGGCGCTGAACGCGGTGCCCGACTACATCCCCGAGGACATACGCCCGGTGCAGTGGTTCTTCGGGCCCGACGCCACCGTCCGGGCGCTGGCCGCGACCCGGCCGGACGACGCGCTGTGCGCCATCGTGGGCATCGCCGGGCTGGACGCGGTGATGCGCGCGCTGGACGTGTGCGAGCGGGTGCTGCTGGCCAATAAGGAGGCCCTGGTGACCGGCGGCGACCTGGTAACGGCCAAGGCCGCCGAGCGAAACGTGCCGCTGTTGCCGGTGGACAGCGAGCACTCCGCCATATTCCAGTGCCTGCAGGCGCGGCACGACAACCCGGTCCGCCGCCTGCTGCTGACCTGCTCCGGCGGCGCGCTGCGCGACTGGAAGAAGCGGGACATGTACGCCGCCACCGTGCGGGACGTGCTGGCCCACCCCACCTGGAGCATGGGCGGCAAGATCACCGTGGACTGCGCCACGATGGTCAACAAGGGCCTGGAGGTCATCGAGGCCCACCACCTGTTCGACATGCCGGCGGAGAAGATCGACGTGGTGATCCATCCCCAGAGCGTCGTGCACAGCATGGTGGAGTTCGAGGACGGCGCGGTGCTGGCCCAGATGGGCATGCCCGACATGCGCGGCCCCATCGGCTACGCGATGGGCTATCCCCACCGCCTGCCCTACGACGCCAAGCCCCTGGACTTCGCCGCGCTGGGCCACCTGGACTTTTCCGCCCCGGACCACGACCGCTTTCCCTGCCTGGGCATGGCCATTGAGGCCCTGAAGACGGGCGGCAGCGCGCCGGTGATACTGAACGGGGCCAACGAGGCCGCCGTCGGCGCGTTCCTGCGGGAGCAGATCCCCTTCGGCCGCATCGCCGAGGTCATCGACGCCACGCTGCAGGCCCTCCCCGTTCGCCCCATCACCTCCATCGCAGACGTGCACGCCGCGGACGAGGAGGCGCGGGAACGCGCTTTTATGGAATTAGGCATTAGGCAATAGGCAATAGGCATTAGGCATTAGGAGTTTAGGGAAAACGTTATGTTCAGTAATATTCTGTATGTTCTTCTGGCCATCGTGATGCTGGGGATCATCGTCACGGTGCATGAATTCGGACATTATACGGTGGGCCGGCTGTGCGGCATCGGCATCGTGGAGTTCTCGGTGGGCTTCGGCCCGCGGCTCTTGGGCTGGAAGCGCAAGGGCATCCAGTACTCCCTGCGGGCCATACCGCTGGGCGGCTACTGCGCCTTCGTCGGCGAGGACCAGCGCAGCGACGACCCTCGCGCCATGAACAACCAGCCGGTGTGGAAGCGGTTCCTGACGGTGCTGTCGGGGCCGCTGATGAACTTCGTGCTGGCCTTCGTGGTGTGCGCCGCCATGCTGAACGCCTACTTCATCGCCGAGACCTACCCCATCGTGGACCAGGTGATCGCCGACATGCCCGCCGTGCAGGCGGGGCTGCAGCCCGGGGACAAAATCCTCCAGGTCAACGGCGTCGAGCTGACCAACGACAGCGCCGGCGTCAGCCTGATGCTCTCCACGATGCAATCCGGCGACATGACCCAGCCCATCGACCTTGTGATCGAGCGGGACGGGCAGACCATGAGCTACGCCGTCACCGCCGCGCCGGTGACCGACGAGAGCGGCAAGGCCACCCGCTACCAGATCGGCATCGTGTTCTCCAGCCGCACCTACAGCTTCTTTGAATCGCTGCGCGAGGCGGGCAGCTACATGGTGGAGACCACCGGCATGATGCTCAACAGCCTGAAGAACCTGATCTTCAAGGGCGAGGGCCTGGAGGACACCGCGGGCACCGTGGGCATCATCGCCGTGGTGGCCCAGCAGGCGCGGGAGGGCATGTACATGGTGCTGTGGCTGATGTACATCATCAGCCTGAACCTGGGCATCATGAACCTGCTGCCGATCCCCGCGCTGGACGGCGGGCGGCTGCTGTTTTTGATCGTGGAGGCCATCCGCCGCAAGCCCATTCCCCCGGAGAAGGAGGGCCTGGTGCACGGCATCGGCATGGTGCTGCTGCTGGGCCTGTTCATCGTGCTCACCTACCACGACATCGTGAAGCTGATCTCCGGCGGCTTCAAAATGTAAAGGAGATTTCCCATGACCCGCAAGGTACAAGTCGGCTCCGTCGCGATCGGCGGCGGCGCGCCCATTTCGGTCCAGACGATGACCAACACCGACACCCGCGACGTCGAAGCCACCCTCGCCCAGATTCGCGCCATGGCCGACGCCGGCGCGGACATCGTGCGCGTATCGGTGTACGACGAAGCCTGCGCCGAGGCGGTGCGCGCGCTGGTGGACGGCAGCCCGGTGCCGCTGGTGGCGGACATCCACTTCAACCACCATCTGGCGATACGCGCCGTTGAAAACGGCATCGCCAAGGTGCGCATCAACCCCGGCAACATCGGCGGCGAGGCCCACGTGCGCGCGCTGGCGGACTGCCTGAAGGTCCATCATGTGCCGGTGCGCATCGGCGTGAACTCCGGCAGCATCGAAAAGGACATCCTCGAAAAGTATGGCGGCGTCACCCCCGAGGGCATGGTGGAGAGCGGCCTCAACCACGCCCGGATGCTGGAGCGCGTGGGCTTTGACGACATCGTGCTGTCCTTCAAGGCCACGGACGTTCAGAAGATGGTGGCGGCCTGCCGCCTGGCCGCAAAGGCCTGCGACTACCCACAGCACATCGGCGTCACCGAGTCCGGCACCGCCGATGTGGGCATCGTCAAATCCGCGGTGGGCATCGGCGCGCTGCTGCTGGAGGGCATCGGCGACACGATCCGCGTGTCCCTGTCCGGCGACCCGGTGCAGGAGGTGCCGGCGGGCCTGGCGATATTGCGGGCCTGCGGCCTGCGCCGGGACGGCATCGAGATCATCTCCTGCCCCACCTGCGGGCGCACCGGCATCGACGTGGAGGGCATCGCCCGCCGCGTGCGGGCCGAGACCGCGGACATCCGCGTGCCCATGAAGGTGGCCGTGATGGGCTGCGTGGTCAACGGCCCCGGCGAGGCGCGGGAGGCGGACCTGGGCGTCGCCGGCGGCAAGGACGGCGCGGGCGTGCTGTTCGTGAAGGACATGCCGCCCAAATCCATACACGGCGGCGATCTGGCGGCGGCACTGATCGCCGAGATTCGCAGGCTGGCGGCGGAAAGATGACGGGCATCACCGAACTGTCGTCCTATACCCACTCGGTATACCTCGAGACGCCGCGCCTGGTGCTGCGGGAGCACTGTTCGGAGGATCTGGAGCCGCTGCACGCCATCCTCTCCGACCCCGCCGTCACCTGGTACCTGCCGGGCATGTTCAAGTGCGAGCCCGTCGAGACGGAGGCTTATTTGCGCTCGGTGATGCGGGACGCCGAGAGCCACCACCGGCTGCGCTACAACCTGGCGGTGACGGACGCCGCCACCGGGCGGCTCCTGGGCAGCGTGGGCCTGCACGTGATCGAGAGCGCCCCCCGGGGCGCCCACTACGGCCTGGGCTACTTCCTGTGCCGGTCCGTCTGGAACCGGGGCTACGCCACCGAGGCGGCCCGGGCGGCGCTGGACTTCATATTCGGGGGCAACGCCTGTCGCGTGTCGGCCTCGTGCCTGGCAGAGAACATCGGCTCCCGCCGGGTGGCCGAGAAGTGCGGCATGACCCAGGAGGGCCTGCTGAAGGCCCACACCTGGCACGACGGCCGGTGGAAGGACTGCGCGGTGTACGCGATACTGAGGGACGAATACGCAGATATGAAGCGGCAGGACGAGCCGCAGGATTGACGCGCCGTGCTGCGACTGCGGTTCGGTTCGGGCGGAGCGGTGTTTGATCCGCCGTCAGGAACGCACAGCCAGGGTCAGTACGTATGCGACCTCATCCGTCCCGCTTCGCGGGCCACCATCCCGGGGCCTGCCAGCCCGTTCTCGCTGAAAACAGCACACTGTGCTGTTTTCCGGGCGCTCGAACCCCCAGAGGGGAAGGCTGGTACGGATTACACCGACGCACGGCAACACTGGATGGTTGAACGTATGCGACCTCATCCGTCCCGCTTCGCGGGCCACCTTCCCCAAAGGGGAAGGCTGTGAAGCGCCGCCCAAAAGCCTTCCCCTCTGGGGAAGGTGGCAGCCCGAAGGGCTGACGGATGAGGTCGCGTACAGCATACATAATGAGACAACAACCGTTGTGGTCGTGTACCACATACATTCAAGTATGAGTAAAATTGTCTACAACGATGCTCTGAAGCCCTTCGCTCAAAAGCTGCGACGCGAAATGACCAGGCAGGAGCGCCATCTGTGGTACGACTTTCTGAAGTCATATCCCATCCAATTCCGCAGGCAAAAGCAGTTTGGCAGCTACATCGTGGATTTCTACTGCGCCGACGCCAGGCTTGTGGTGGAACTGGACGGCTCACAGCACTATGATGAAGACAACAGAGCCAGGGATGAGGAGCGAGACAACTATCTGAGCGGATGGGGAATCTCAGTGCGGCGATTCGGCAACTACGATGTGGACCGCCACTTTGACAGCGTATGCGCCACCATAGACACCGCTGTGCGCGAGCGACTCTGGGGCGAGGAATAAGCTGCTAAACACGGGCCAGGGTACATGCAACCTCATCCGTCCCGCTTCGCGGGCCACCGTCCCGGGGCCTGCCGGCCCGTTCTCGCTGAAAACAGCACGCTGTGCTGTTTTCCGGGTGCTCGAACCCCCAGAGGGGAAGGCTGTGAAGCGCCACCCAAAAGCCTTCCCCTCTGGGGAAGGTGGCAGCCCGAAGGGCTGACGGATGAGGTCGTGTACTGCATACACAATAGCGATCTGGAAACTGAACGGATGAGGTCATGTACTGCATACACAATAGCGATCTGGAAACTGAACGGATGAGGTAATATACTATATGCAAAACAACACGGAGGAATACAATGTCCGTCTCACCCCTTCCCGACGCGGTGGCGCGACAGTACGCCAGCGCCGCCAACCTGAACCTGCGGGCATCGCTGCATGAAAAATACTCGGTGAACCCACAGGGCTTCATGCCCTGGCTGTTCGGACAATACATCATACGGCCCGGCGACAGCCTGCTGGAGGTGGGCTGCGGCAACGGCAGCCTGTGGAAGGGTCGACTGGACCGGCTGCCGAAGGGATGCCGGCTGACGCTGACGGACCTGTCCCAGGGCATGCTGGACGCCGCCCGGGAGGCCCTCGGCACGCCCGATTTCGTGACCTTCACGCAGGCGGACATCCAGGCGCTCCCCTTCCCCGACGCGTGCTTTGACACCGTCATCGCCAACATGATGCTCTACCATGTGCCGGACCTGGATGCTGCGCTGGCTCAGGCGCGGCGGGTGTTGAAGCCGGGCGGAACGTTCTGCTGCGCCACCTATGGCGAATTCGGCGTCTCCGGTTTTCTGGCGAAAAACCTCGCTGAGTTCGGCGTCACCGACGCGCTGAACCACAGCTTCACCAAGCGCACAGGCGTTGAACCGCTGCGCCGCTTCTTTGGGGACGTGCGCTGGGCGGAGTACGCGGACGCGCTGGAGGTGACGGAAGCGGATGACGTGGCCGATTACCTCTACTCCCTCACCGGCATGGCGAACCTCGACCCCGCCCGGCGGCCGGCCATCGTCGCGAAGCTGCGCGGGCTGATGACGGACGGCGTGCTCAGAATCCCCAAGGAATACGGAACATTCATGTGCAGGCAGGGTATATGATATGGCAGAGCTCTGGAGAAACCTGATCGCCCAGGAGGACCCGGCGCTGGCGGAGGCGCTGGCGCTGTCCCGGGTGAGCATATCGAAGAAGACCGGCCAGATGCGGGTCCGGCTTCGCTGTGCCCAGCTGCTGAACGACGCCCAGTTTGAGTGCGCCAGCCGGCGCATCGCCGCGGCGTTCCCGGACGTGGGCGTGAAGGTGCAGCTGGAGTACCCCGCCCTGCGGGAAAAGGTGCTGGAGGACGTGACCATCGCGGGGCCCGTGATGCAGTCGCTGGTACGGCACGAGAGCCCGGGCTGCATGCCCTTCATCGACTGGAGCGGCGACGGCTGGACGCTGGCGGACGGCGTGCTGACGGTGCGCGTCTCGAGCGCCGAGGGCGCCGCGTTCCTGAAGGCCCGGAAGGTGGACGCCATACTGGGCCGGAAGCTGAACGACCTGTTCGGCATCCGCGCCGCCGTGCGCATCGAGATCAGCGGCGACGAGGAAAAGCGCATCCGCGAGATCGCCGAGGCCCGCGAGCGGGAGGCCGAGCGCCTCGCCGCCGCGATGGCCGTCTCCGCGCCGGAGGTCCGGAAGAAGGCCGCGCCCAGCGAGGCCCTGTACGGCAAAATGATCAACGACCCCGACATGCCGATGCGCGAGGTCACCGAGGACGTGGGCCGCTGCACGCTGAAGGGCGAGGTCGTCAGCCTGGACATCCGCGACGCCAGGAACGGCGAGACCAAGATCGTCACCTTCTCGATGACCGACTACACCGGCTCGGTGAACTGCAAGCTGTTTCTCAGCTCCCGCAGGAGCCGGGACAACGCCGTGGGCGTGCAGGCGCTGGCCGACGCGCTGTCGGCGGGGCTGAAGCCCGGCAACTGGGCGAAGGTGCGGGGCAAGTACAGCTTCGACAGCTACTCCAGCCAGATGGTGCTGATGGTGGACGACATCGTGGCCACCGAGAAGCCCGTGCGGCTGGACAACGCGCCCGAGAAGCGCGTGGAGCTGCACCTGCACACCAACTACAGCACGATGGACGCCTGCGCCTCGGCCTCCGAGCTGATCAAGCAGGCCGCGGCCTGGGGGCACAGGGCCATCGCCGTCACCGACCACGGCGTGGTGCAGGCCTTCCCCGAGGCCTTCGGCGCGGCCAAGAAGTGCGGCCTGAAGCTGATCCCCGGCTGCGAGGGCTACCTGATCGACGACGACGCCGGCATCGTGGAGAACGCCGGCGACATCCCGCTGGACGGCGCGGCCTACGTGGTGCTGGACGTGGAGACCACGGGCCTGAACACCCGCGCCGACGAGATCATCGAGATCGGCGCGGTGCGCATCGAAAACGGCGTGGAGGTCGCCGAGTTCAGCGAGCTGATCAACCCGGGCCGGCCCGTGCCGGACAGGGTGGTGGAGATCACCGGCATCACCTCGGCCATGCTGCGGGACAAGCGCGCCCTGATGGACGTGATGCCCGAGTTCGCCAAATTCTGCGAGGGCGCGGTGCTGGTGGCCCACAACGCCGGCTTCGACATGGCCTTCTTCCGCCGCGCCTTCCGGCAGGCGGGGCTGCCCTTTGATTTCGCCATACTGGACACGCTGGCGCTGGTGCGCAGCCAGTATCCCCAGCTGAAGAACCACAAGCTGGGCAACATGTGCAAGCAGCTGGGCATATCGCTGGTCAACGCCCACCGCGCCGTGCACGACGCCCGGGCCACCGGGCTGATGCTCACGAAGGTGCTGGCGGAGGTCGTTGCCCAGAAGAAGATCACCCAGCTGGGCCAGCTGAACACCTGCTTCCCCACCGACGCCTCGAAGCAGTCCTGGCACATCATACTGCTGGCGGCGTCCCAGCAGGGCATGACCAATCTGTACCGGCTGGTCAGCGAGGGGCACCTGAACTACTTCTACCGCCGGCCCCGCATCCCCCGCAGCCTGATCACGAAGTACCGCGAGGGGCTGATCGTGGGCAGCGCCTGCGCCGCGGGCGAGCTGTTCCAGGCCCTGCTGGACGACCGGGACGAGGCGGACCTGAAGCGCATCGCCGGCTTCTACGATTATCTGGAGATCCAGCCCATCGGCAACAACGACTACCTGAAGCGCGACGGCACCGTCGCGGACGATGAGGCCCTGCGGGAGCTGAACCGGCGCATCGTGCGGCTGGGCCAGGCGCTGGGCAAGCCCGTCTGCGCCACCGGCGACGTGCACTTCATGAACCCCAACGACGGCGTGTACCGGGCGATCCTGCTGACCAAGGAGGGCTACAAGGACGCTGACGAACAGCCGCCGCTGTACTTCCACACCACCGACGAGATGCTGGCCGAGTTCAGCTACCTGGGCCGGGACG
Source organism: Clostridia bacterium (assembly GCA_017540445.1). Taxonomy (GTDB): domain Bacteria; phylum Bacillota; class Clostridia; order Christensenellales; family Aristaeellaceae; genus UBA2862. The sequence goes on from JAFYBB010000171.1 coordinate 10,042, forward strand.
TGGCCCGGCAGGTGGTGGTGGAGAACCCGAACGCCATCGCGGACAGGATCGGCGACGTGCGCATATTCATCCCCCACCCCGAGGGCAAGGAGACCTTCCAGCCCTTCTGGCCGGAGGCCGAGGGCGAGCTTCGGCAGCTGGTGAACGACAAAGCCCACGCCCTGTACGGCGACCCGCTGCCCGAGATCGTTCAGAAGCGCATTGACAAGGAGCTGGGGGCCATCATCGGCTACGGCTTCTCCACGCTGTACATGATCGCGGTGAAGCTGGTGGCCAAGAGCCTCTCCGACGGCTACATCGTTGGAAGCCGCGGCTCGGTGGGCTCATCGCTGGTGGCGTTCCTCTCGGGCATCACCGAGGTCAACGCGCTGCCGCCCTACTACGCCTGCCCGAACTGCAAGCACACCGAGTTCGACCCGGACCCGAACTACACCACCGGCCTGGACCTGCCGCCCAAGGCGTGCCCGGTGTGCGGCGCGCAGATGGACAAGGACGGCTTCAACATCCCCTTCGAGGTGTTCCTGGGCTTCAAGGGCGACAAGGTGCCGGACATCGACCTGAACTTCTCCGGCGAGTACCAGCCCCGGGCCCACAGCTACATACAGGAGCTCTTCGGCAAGGAATACTGCTTCCGCGCCGGCACCATCGGCACCATCGCCGAGAAGACCGCCTACGGCTACGTGCTGAAGTACTGCGAGGAGAAGGGCATCACGCTGCCCCGGGCCGAGATGGAGCGCCTGGCCCGGGGCATCACCGGCGTGAAGCGCACCACCGGCCAGCACCCGGCGGGCATGGTGGTGCTGCCCAAGGAATACGAGATCTACCAGTTCACGCCGATCCAGCACCCCGCCGACGACATGACCACGCCCACCATCACCACCCACTTCGACTTCAACAGCATGCACGACGTGCTGGTAAAGCTGGACGTGCTGGGCCACGACGACCCGACCATGCTGCGCAAGCTCCAGGACATCACCGGTATCGCGCCCCAGGACGTGCCGCTGCACGACCCGGAGGTGTTCAAAAGCATCATCAGCCTGTTCACAAGCCCGGAGGCGCTGGGCCTGACGGCGGAGCAGCTGGGCGTGGCCGAGAGCGGCACGCTGGGCGTGCCGGAGTTTGGCACCTCCTTCGTTCGGGGCATGCTGAAGGAGACCCGGCCCAGCACCATGGAGGAGCTGGTGCGCATCTCCGGCCTGTCCCACGGCACGGACGTGTGGCTGGGCAACGCCCAGGACCTGGTGCGCCAGGGCATACCGCTGCGGGAGTGCTTCTGCACCCGCGACGACATCATGAACGCGCTGATCGCGGCCGGCGTGGAGGCCTCCATGGCCTTCAAGACGATGGAGGCCGTGCGCAAGGGCCGTGGCCTGAAGCCGGAGATGGAGGAAGCCATGCGCGCCGCCGACTGCCCGGAGTGGTACATCGACACCTGCAAGAAGATCAAGTACATGTTCCCGAAGGGCCACGCCGTGGCCTACGTGACCATGGCCCTGCGCATCGCCTACTTCAAGATCTTCTACCCGGCGGCCTACTACTGCTGCTACCTGGCCCGCAACGCCGAGAGCTTCGACGCCACCCGCATGACCACCCGCGACGTGGACGCGCTGCGGGGCATGATCGACGACATCAAGGCGCTGGACAAGTCCGAGCGCACGGCCACCAAGGACGACGAGGTCACGATCCTCGAGATCCTGATCGAGATGAATTTGCGGGGCATCCACATCAAGCCCATCGACATCTACAAGTCGAGGGCCGCCGAGTTCTTCATCGACGAGGACGGCGAGATCGTGCCCCCCATCAATTCCCTGCCCGGCATCGGCCAGGCGGCGGCGGAGGGCTTCGTGACCGCCCGCCAGGCCGGTCCCTTCATCAGCCAGGACGACATGGTGCGCCGCAAGGTCGCCAGGTCCATGGTCGAACAGCTGAAGCTGGCCGGCTGCCTGAACGACATCCCCGAGACCAGCCAGGTGACGCTGTTTGAATTCACGAATTAAACCGCCTGGCATTCCTCATTCCTCATTCTGAATCCTCCCGCCCGAAAAGGAGCGCTCTATGCAAAAGCAAGCTCAGGACAAGTACACCCGCATGACCACCGCGCCGATCCCCGCCCTGGTGACGCGGCTGGCGGTGCCCACGATCATCAGCATGCTGGTGACCGCCTTCTACAACATGGCGGACACCTTCTTCGTGGGCCGCATCGGCACCAGCGCCTCCGCGGCGGTGGGCGTGGTATTTTCGGTGATGTCCATCATACAGGCCTGCGGCTTCTTCTTCGGCCACGGCTCCGGGAACTACATCTCCCGGGCGCTGGGCGCGAACCGGGGCGAGGACGCCGCCCGCATGGCCGCCACCGGCTTCTTCTGCGCGCTGTTCACCGGGGCCGCGCTGGGCGCGCTGGGCCTGGTGTTCCTGCGCCCGCTGGCCCGCGTGCTGGGCTCCACCGACACGATACTCCCCTATGCCGTGGACTACCTGCGCTTCATACTGATCGGCGCGCCATGGATGATGGCCTCGCTGGTGCTGAACAACCAGCTCCGCTTCCAGGGCAGCGCCTTCTACGGCATGATCGGCATCGCGTCCGGCGCGGTACTGAACATCGGCCTGGACCCACTGCTCATCTTCACGTTCAGAATGGGCATCGGCGGGGCGGCGCTGGCCACCATCATCAGCCAGTTCGTCAGCTTCTGCCTGCTGCTGTGCGGCACCCGCCGGGGTGGCAACCTGTGCGTGCGCTGGAAGAACTTCACCCCCAGCTTCAGGTTCCTGAAGGCCATCGTCAACGGCGGCATGCCGTCGCTGTGCCGCCAGGGTCTGAACAGCGTCAGCACGATCTGCCTGAACCTGGGCGCGGGCGTCTACGGCGACGCCGCCATCGCGGCCATGAGCATCGTGGGCCGCATCGTGATGTTCGCCAACAGCTGCGTGATCGGCTTCGGCCAGGGCTTCCAGCCCGTGTGCGGCTTCTGCTACGGCGCGAAGAAGTACGACCGGGTCAAGGAGGCCTTCCGCTTCTGCGTGAAGGCGGCCACCGCGTTCCTGTGCGCCGCGGCGGTCATTGCCTTCGCCTTCGCGCCCCAGCTGGTAGCCGTGTTTCGCAAGGGCGACGCCGAAGTGCTGGCCGTCGGCCAGGTGGCGCTGCGGGCCCAGTGCTTCACCTTCCCGCTGTCGGCGTGGATCGTGCTCTGCAACATGATGATGCAGACCATCGGCAAGTCCGTGCGCGCCTCGTTCCTGGCCATGGCACGACAGGGCCTGTTCTTCATCCCCGCGGTGCTGATCCTCCCCCGCCTGTTCGGCCTGTTCGGCCTTCAGATCAGCCAGGCTGTGGCCGACGTGATCACCTTCGCCCTGTCGATCCCGCTGCAGCTGAGCGTATTCCGCGAGATGGACGCCGAGATGCCCGCCCGCTCCGCCCAATGAAATTTTACATTGGCAGCTATTGCATTTTCTCCCCTAACATGCTATAATATCGTTTGTTCGATGTGATGAACATCGCGCCATGGGGCATTAGCACAGTTGGCTAGCGCGCTACATTCGCATTGTAGAGGTCACCGGTTCGAATCCGGTATGCTCCACCATCAAAATTCGTTCAATCTGTATAAGATTGAACGAATTTCTTTATACACAATAGACAATTATCACATCCTTTATTGTTGCGGATTTATGAATCAAATCCAGCTTGACCACAGTTTTGACCACAGTTTACACAACTTTACAGAAATGCGTCCATCATTTCCATGGCGTTGCGCTTCGTTTCGTCGGTGGAATGGGCGTAGAGTTGGAGCGTCAGCGAAACCTTTGTGTGTCCGAGAATTTCGGAGAGGGTGCGCATGTCCATGCCCGATTCAACGGCGCGGGTTGCGAAGGTGTGGCGCAGGGCGTGAACCCCTAACTGTTCAATGCCCGCTTTGCGCAATGTGCGGTGCAGCACGCGCGTCAGGTTGCGTCCTTCGTAAGGTGTGCCGATCTCCGAACAAAAGACAAGGTTGTTAGAGTTCCAGCCCTCGCCAGCCTTCAATTTCGCTTCAAGCTGTCTTTTGCGCTGGATTGCCAACAGGTCAAGCATTTTCGGGGATAACGGTATGGTACGACGCCCCGCGCGGGTTTTCGGTGTGCTGGTTTGAAGGGATGTGCGCTGTTCGCCGTCCGAATCGAAGTCACGGTTGCGGCGAATGGTCTGCGCAACAGTGAATTGCTGGCTCTTCACGGAAACTTGTGGGATACGGACTCCTTCCGTCTCGGCTACGCCGAGCCACCTCCCTCTGAGAGGGAGGCTTTGGCCCGTTTCGCCGCCAAAAGGCTCCCTCTCAGAGGGAGCTGGCAGCCGCAGGCTGAC
>JAFYBB010000172.1 GCA_017540445.1 Clostridia bacterium
ATGGACGGCGAGATGAAGCGGCTGCTGGCCGCCGTCGCGGCGATGACCGTCGGCGATGTGGCGGCGGACCTTCTGAACGCGTTCGTCTTTCACGGCGGCATGCTCGGCATGGCGCTGGCGACGGCGTTCAGCTACGCCCTCGCGCTGGGCATACTGCTGCCGCACCTGTGCAAGCGCGGGGCGATTTTTTTATCCCCCAGGGGGGCTTACGCTTTTTCGCCGCGTGTAGTATACTTTACCAAACTACTGTGTTATTTGAAGGATCGGTATGAACGGATACGCACCGAAAAACCTGCGCCGCGGCAGAGCGGTGATGCTGTGGCTGGGCGCGCTCACCGCCCTGCTCTGCGTCGCTTCGCTGTTCATCGGTTCCTCGCACATGTCGCCGGCGGAGGGCCTGGCGGCGCTGATGCGGCGGAGCACCGCCGCGAACAACCGCATCCTGTGGAACATCCGCGTGCCGCGCATACTGGCGGCGATGATCGCGGGGGCCGGGCTGTCGGTGTCCGGCCTGATCATGCAGACGGCGCTGAACAACGCGATGGCCTCGCCCTCGACCCTGGGCGTGTCGAACGCGGCGGTGTTTGGGGCAAACCTGTCCATCATCGCCTTCGCGGGCGGGTTTCTCTCCACGGGCAACAACCTGAAAAACTACGCGGCGGGGGCCAACCCGTACGCCGCCGGCGCGATGGCCTTCGCGTTCTCGATGCTGTCGATACTGCTGATACTGGGCCTGTGCCGGGTCCGGGCGTTCTCGCCGAACGTGGTGGTGCTGGCCGGCATCGCCGTCGGCGCGCTGTGGACGGCGGCCACGACCCTGTTGCAGTTCTACGCCACCGACGTGGGGATCTCGGCGGCGGTGATCTGGAACTTCGGCGACCTCGGCCGCGCGACCTACCGAACGGACTGGATCATGCTGGCGGTGGTGGCCCTGGGCGTCGCCGTGTTTTTGGCGCTCGCCTGGCGCTTCAACGCGCTGCTCAGCGGCGAGGCCGCCGCGGCGGCCATGGGCGTGAACGTGGGCCTGCTGCGCTTTGTCGCGCTGCTGCTGGCCTCGATGATCACGGCGGTGTGCGTGTCCTTCCTGGGGGTGATCGGCTTCGTCGGCATCATCTGCCCCCACGTCACCAAGCGGCTGTTGGGGCAGGACCATCGGGTGGCGCTGCCCGTCTCCGCGCTGTGCGGCAGCCTGCTGCTTTTGGCGGCGGACGACCTCTCCCGCAGCCTGGGCAACGGGTCGGCGCTGCCCGTCGGCGCGATCACTTCGCTGCTGGGCGCGCCGTTCTTTGTGGCCGTCGTCCTCTCCGGAAGGGGGGACAGGCCGTGCTGAGCGTAGAAAACCTCGCCTTCCGGTACCGCAGGCGCGGCCCGATGGTGCTGGACGGGGTCGATCTGGAATTGCGCGGCGGGGAGATCGGCATATTGCTGGGGCGAAACGGCTCCGGCAAGACCACGCTCTTCAGGAACCTGCTGGGCATCTGCGCGCCGCAGCGCGGCGCGATCCGCTTTGACGGCGAAGATTTCCTCCGCCTGTCACGCCGGGAGCGGGCGCGAAGGGTGGCCTACGTGCCCCAGGACATCCGCTTCGGCGCGCTGAGCGTCTACGACTCCATACTGCTGGGCCGGGTCGCGTACTTCGGCTACCGGGCTTCCCGGGAGGACCACGCCATCGTGGCGCGGATACTGGCGGAGATGCGCATGGAGGCGCTGGCGGAGCGCAATGTGGAGCAGCTGTCGGGCGGCGAGCGGCAGAAGGTCGCCATCGCCCGGGCCATGGCCCAGGCGCCGCGGCTGATGATCTTCGACGAGCCGACGGGCAATCTCGACATCGCCAACGAGCAGCAGGTGCTGCAGGAGGCCGGGAAGCTGGCGCGGGAGAAGGGCATCGCGATACTCAGCGCCCTGCACGACCTGAACCAGGCCATGGCCTTCGGCGACCGCTTCTTCTTCATCAAGGGTGGGAAGATACGGTATACCGGCGGCAAGGACAGCTTTACGCCCCGGGTCATCAAGGACATTTTTGACGCCGACGTCAAAATGGTGGATATAGGGGACCGAAAAATCATCGTGGGAGGGATTTCACAATGCGTATGAACCGAATCGCAGCCCTGATCCTGGCGCTCGCCCTGCTGCTGGCCTGTGCGGCCGTGGCGGAGGGGGACGTGACCGTCACCGACATGATCGGCCGCGAGGTCACCGTGACCCCAGGCCACTACGCGCGGGTGGTCTGCATCGGCGCGGGCGCGCTGCGCATGTACAGCTACATCGGCGATACCGCGCTGCTCTGCGGCGTGGAGGACATCGACAACACCACCGTCGAGGAGCGCCCGAAGATGTTCGACTCGGTGGCGCGCCCCTACGTGATCGCCTACGGCGATGTGTTCAACGCGCTGCCCTCCTGCGGCGTGGGCGGCCCGAACGCGCAGGCGGCGGAGGCGGAGAAGATCCTCTCCTGCAATCCCGACATCGTAATCTCCGAGTACGAGGACGTGGAGAAGGAGGACGCGCTCCAGGAACAGCTGGGCGTGCCGGTGATCACGCTGAAGACCGGGCCCCAGGGCGTGTTCGACGACGCCTTCAAGACGAGCATGCGGCTGCTGGGCGCGATTTTTGGCAACCCGGAAAAGGCGGAGGCGCTGGTCAGCTTCATTGAAAGCGAGGCGAACGCCATCTCCGCGCGCACGGCGGAGGTCGCCGACGCGGACAAGCCCGGGGTCTACATCTGCGGCCTGGGCAACTGGGGCACCACCAACCACCTGATGACCGCCCAGAACTACGTCTCCTTCAACGTCGCCAACGTGAACAACGTCGTGAACGACCTGGAGAAGGGCGGCATACAGCCCATCGAGGAGGAGAAGTTCGTGGCGCTGGGCGAGGACATGGACATCATGATCGTGGACGCCGCCGCCGTGAAGAACATCATCCCCCTGTACCAGGCGGACCGCGCGATGTTCGACACCTGCAAGGCCTGGCGGAACGGCGAGGTCTACCTGGAGATGGCCTACAACGCCTATTACACGAACTACGAGATCGCGCTGATCAACACCTGGTTCATCGCCAAGACGGTTTATCCCGCGCTGTTTGAGGACATCGACATCACGGCGAAGACCAACGAGGTCACCCGGGCGTTCTACGGAAAGGACATGGCGGAGGCGATATTCGCCTATCCGTCCAGCTTCGGCGGCTACCAGAAGATCGATACCGCCACGTTCTTTGGATGATGCGGCATGGACAAGCGGGACGTCATTGAGTTTTTCGACCGGCTCGCGCCGGCGTGGGACGACATGCAGGAGGACCGGGACGCCGTCATATCGGTGATCCTGGACAACGCCGGCGTCTCGGCCGGGCAGGATGTGCTGGACGTGGCCTGCGGCACGGGCGTGCTGTTCCCGCACTACCTGAACCGGGGCGTTCGCGCCCTGACCGGCATCGACATCTCCCCGGAGATGGCCAGGCTGGCGGCGCGAAAATACGCGGACAATCCCCTCGTCCGGGTCATCTGCGGCGACGTGGAGGTTTATCCGTTTGACCGGCGCTTTGACCGCGCGGTGGTCTACAACGCCTTTCCGCACTTCCCGGACGGCGCACGGCTGATCGAGCGGCTGTCAAAGCTGCTCAGTGAGCGGGGCCGGCTTACGATCGCCCACGGCTTCAGCCGGGAGACGATCAACGCCCACCACGCGGGCGGCGCGCGGCGCGTCTCCAACGGCCTGATGCGCGCGGAGGAACTGGCAAGGCTGTTTGAACCGTGGTTTGACGTGGACGTGTGCGTCTCCACCGATGAGATGTATCAGGTGGCCGGCACGAAGCGGAGAGCGATGTCGGGGCTGTCTCAAAACACATAGGTTATACAAGCGTGTACATGGAGTAGGGGCGGCGATGCGCCGCCCGCCGGGAAGTACGATGTGTTTCGTACCCGGGCGGGCGGCCATTGGCCGCCCCTACGCATGCTTCACGCATCGAAAACATGTTTTGAGACAGCCTCTTTTTATATGCCTCATGCGAGTAGTTCGATCTTCGACCCCTGCGGCGTCTTGGACACGACGATCTGCTTTTCGATGCGCTCCTCCAGCTCGCGCACGTGGGAGATGATGCCGACGAGGCGCTGGCCGTCGGCCAGGCCGGCGAGCACCCGCAGGGAATTACGCAGGGCGTTGTCGTCCAGCGTGCCGAAGCCCTCGTCGATGAACATGGCGTCCATGCGGATCGCGCCGCTGCGGGCCTGCACCACGTCGGAAAGCCCCAGCGCCAGGGCCAGGCTGGCCAGGAAGGATTCGCCGCCGGACAGCGTGCTCACGTCCCGCCACTGGCCGGTGCCCCGGTCCAGCACGTCCAGGTCCAGGCCGCTCTGGCGCACCCGGTCCCGGGCCTCCTCCTTGCAGCGCAGCGTGAACAGCCCGTCGGTCAGCACCGTCAGCCGCTTGTTGGCGGCGGCCACCACCTGCTTGAACCAGTATTGCTGCACATAGGCCTCGAAGGTCAGCTTCGCCCGGCGATTGCCGCCAGCGATGCCCGCGCAGCAGTTGTACAGGTCCCGGACCACGGCCCAGTGTTCCTCCTTCCGCTTCCGCTGCCTGAGGGCGTCCCGAATCTCGTTCAGGGCGTCCTCGTGCAGCGCCAGCTTCTTGGTCAGCGCGGCCTCTGCGGCTCCGGCGGCTTCGTTTTCTGCCCTCCATTCCCGCAATTGCTGTTCCATGCCGGTAAGATCGGCGCGCGCCTTTCCGGCAAGCCTTTGGCTGAGATGGTCGACCTGATCGGACAGCGATTTTCGCTGCTCGCCATAGGCCTTCAGCCGCTTTTCGATGTCGGCCCTGTCCTTCTCAGGCAGCTTGGCCAGCTTATAGGCCTGCGCGTCCGCGAAGCCCGCGGCCGCCAGATGCTCCTGGAATTGTTCGTCCAGCCGCGCTCCCGCTTCCAGCAGGGCGGCGAGGCTTTCCTGGCCCTGCGCCACAGTGGTGCGGTTCCTTTCCAGCTGGATTCTGAGATCGGAACGGGCCTTCCGGCTCTCGTCGATGGCTTGTCTGTATTCCTTTGCCCGGCCTTCGAGGTCGCCGATCCGCTGCTTGAGGTGCTGTTCCGTCTCGCCCTCCGCGATGTGCATTTCGCGCAGGCGCGCCGCGCCCGCGTCCGCCTCGGCCTGTAGGGCGGCCAGATCGCTGTCGGCGCGGTGCAGCGCGTCGGCGGCCTGGCGGTGGCGCAGGTCTGCCGCCTCCATCGCCTCCCGGGTCACGGCGTCGTCGGTCAGCTGCGCCCTGTGCGGGTGGGTCAGCGCGCCGCACACCGGGCAGGGCTTCCCGTCCTCCAGCTGTGCCGCCAACAGCCCCGCCTGGCTGCGGTAATAGCCCTCCTTTGCCGCCAGATAGGCGGTATCCGCCCGGTCGCTGGCCATGAGCAGCTTCTGTCGCAGCTTCCTCTGCTGCTCCAGTGCCTTCCGCCGCGCCTCCAGGTCCTTCAGCACCGGGATGCAGTCGGACAGCCGTCGCGCGGCGGCGAGGGCTTCGTCCGCCTCCGGCGCGCGGGCTTCCGCCTCCCGCAGCCGGGTTTCCGCTTCCGGCAGGGCCTTTTCCGCGAACGCCAAGGCCTGGGCCGCCTCGTCCAGCGCCTTCCGCTGCCTCTGGATGGCGGAAGCGTTGCTCACGATCAGCGCTTCATCCGACAGGAGCCCCTGGGCCCTGCGGGCCCTGTCCAGCCTGTCCGCCAGGTCGTCCATGGCGCTCTGCCGATTCAGCAGCGCCTCCAATTCGGCCCTTGCCTTCTCCAGCGCGTCAAAATCCCCGTTGATTGCCTTGCCCTGTTCGATGGCCGCGATGAGGGCGCTCATTTGCTCTCCGGACGCGCGCTTCTCCCGGGCCGCCCGCTCACAGGCGGCGCGCTCGCCCACGATCAGGCGGTCCAGGCACTCCGCCAGCAGATCGGCATACTTGGCTTCCGTCCTGTACAGCGCGACGCGCTCCCGCTCCGGGAAATCGGGCTCCGGGTCGATCTTCCCCGCCGCGATGGCGATGCGCTTTTCCAGGTCCGCCCGCTCCTGATTGCAGGCGCCGTTCATGTCCCTCAGCCGCATCTGCAGGTCCGCGTAGATTGACGTGTTGAACAGCTTCTGGAACAGGGCCCTTCGCTCGTCGGAGGAGGCGTTCAGTATCTTCAGAAAATCCCCCTGGGCGATCATCGCCGTCCGGGTGAACTGGTCCTGGGTCAGCCCCAGCAGCTCATACACCTTGCCGTTCACGTCCGTCAGCCCCTCAAAGACCTCCCCGGTATCGAGATGGGTCAGGCTGGCATCGGCGGACTGGGTGGTGGTGCCCTCGCCGGATTTCTTCGGGCGCTCGTATTCGGGGTTGCGGCGGACGCGCCAGGTCTCGCCCCTGTGCCGGAAGGTCAGCTCCACGAAGGTTTCCGTGCGGGCCGCGGCGTAGTCGGACCGGAAGGACTTGCTCCCGCGCCGCTCCTTGCCGCCGGAGGCCTCGCCGTACAGCGCGAAGCTGACGGCGTCGAACAGCGTGGTCTTGCCCGCGCCGGTGTCCCCGGCGATCAGGAAGAGGCCGTCCTCGCCGAAGCGGGTAAAGTCGACCGCGGTCTCCCCGGCGTACGGGCCGAAGGCGGAGAGCATCAGCTTTAGCGGTTTCATGCGCGTTCCTCCAATTCCTTCAGCACCTTCATGAGCACCTTCTGATGGGCCTCGCTGGGGGCCTGATCGTTGTTCTGCAGCCGGTAGAAATCGCTGAACAGCTCGGGAACGGTCTTGTCCTCCATGCGCTGCGCGGCCAGCACGTCCACGTCCTGCTTCGTCCGAGCGTTGACGATGGAGAACTTCAGCATGTTGGGGAAGTTGACGCTCAGCGTCACCCGGGCGTCCGGCGGCGGCAGCTCGTCGTGCACCGTCACCCACAGGTAGTCCTCGGAATAGGGCATGGCCATCAGGTCGTCCAGCATGCCCTCGATCTGCCGCACGTCGCGCAGCGGGCGCAGCGGCACGGTGCGCACGGCGATATCGCCCTTTGCCAGAACGTCCACGACGGTCACGCTCTTGCTGTGATGGGTCTCGGAGAAGGAATACTTGAGCGGCGAACCGGCGTAGCGCAGCGTGTCCCGGAGCACCCGCTGGGGCTTGTGGATGTGCCCCAGGGCCACGTAGTCGAAGGCGTCGAACACGGCAGCGTCGATGTTGTCCAGCCCGCCCACGGCCAGCTCCTCGGAATCGGAGGTCTCGCTGCCGGTGATGAACTGGTGGCACAGGAGGATGTTCCGCTTGCTCGCGTCGACGGGCGTCTGCCGGAGCACCGCCTCCACGGCGTCCTGATACGTGGCGATCTTTGCCTCCGGCAGCTTGCGCTTCACCTGGGAGGGCCGCAGGAACGGCAGCATCCACACGACGATCTCGCCGAAGGCGTCCCGCAGCGTGACGCGCTGCGGCGTGCCGTCGAAGGCCTCGGTCACGTACACCCCGGCGGCCCTGACCAGCGCGGCGAAGTAGGACACCCGAAGCGCTGAATCGTGGTTGCCGCTGATGACGAACACCTTCTTGCCCAGCCCCGCCAGATGTGACACGAACGCGTCGAACAGCGCCATGGCCTCCGCCTGGGGGGAGGAGCGCTGGTACACGTCCCCGGCGATCAGCACGGCGTCCGCCTGCTCGTCCTGGGCGACGGACGCGATCTGATCCAGTATGTATTTTTGGTCCGGCAGCAGCGACAGGTCGTTCATCTGCTTGCCCAGGTGCAGATCGGCGATGTGAAGAAAGCGCATGGACAGTCCTCCTTGCCAAGCCTTTGTACGTTTATTATAGCGCATCGCCGCCAAATAATCCAGCCCGACCGGGCGGACGATTGACATTTTGCCGGCGGAAGCGTACAATGAACGCCGTAGCAGATTGGACGGGGGAGGCTTATCAGACATGGGATGCGGTACCAAGCGTGACGACGGGGACCGGCGCGCCTGCGGCGTTGAGAAGCGCCGAAAGCCGGAACACATGACCAGTCTGGGCATGGGGGAGGCGCTGGTCTGCAAGGCGCACCCGCGCATACTGCTGCGCGGCAAGCTGGACACGCTGCACAGCGAGATCCTGGTGCAGCAGGTGGCCTGCGGCGGCGAATGGGCCGCGCCGCTGGAGGACGCACTGAAGCTGGTGCGCGCCGTGATGGCAGCGGAGGTGCGGGACATCCCCGTGCCCCCGTGGACGCTGGACGGCATGGGCCCGGAGGAAGTGCGCCGCTGCTCCCACCACCCGGAGTCCTTCGGCTTTCCGGGGCACATACTGCCCGCCGCGGCGCACGGGCTGGTCGCGGCGCAGATGAACCGCCTGCGCGCCGTGTGCCGGGAGGCGGAGCTGGCCGCCGTGCAGGCCTTCTGGGACGGGGAGAACCTGGCCCACGAGGACTGCGTGCTGGCCCTGAACCGGCTGTCGAGCTTCTTCTACATTCTCCAGCTGCGCGCCGCGCGCCGCTGACGGGGCCTGGGGACATCGGGGACGGTTTGCGTGGAAAGGAAAAGACAGAAAAGGCAACAAAAACAAGCCACCCATTGGCAGCCAACAGAGATAAGAGACGAATAGCCTTATTCAGCAACGGCGGGAGGGGAATAGAATTCACCTCTCGCCAATAATGTATAGAGTCTGAGAAGGAGCTTTCTGGCTACGGCGATGATGGCTTTTTTTCTGCCAATCCTGCCTTGCCTGGACCAAAACCAACGGTTGAATTCACTGTTTCGGGTTTTGACAGCGGCCCACGCGCATTGCACAAGAATCGTCTTGACATAGGGGTTTCCAGGCAGTATTCTTCGTGATTTTATCGCCCCTGCACTCTCGTCGTTTCGAGGTACCAATCCTGCCCAAGAACAGAGCCGTGGCCCATTGGAAAATGCTTCCATAGGGCTCGGGCTGATTTCTGCGAGAATCTCCATCGCTGAATCTTGACTGATGCCAGGCAGGCTGGTGGCTATTGAAACTTGCGCGGCGTAAGGCCCGAAAGTACTCAACAGAAGCAGGCCAATCTTTTCAATGCGTTTGTCCAACTGATCCAGCCAGTCCAGCATCATGCTCAGGCATTCCCTCTCGACTGTTTCCAGCTTACCGGTAATGGCGGCATAAATCTCCTCAGATGTATGCTTTAAATGCGCATTACAACAGTATCTAACTACTCCCAACGACAGGGTGCCTTCCTTCGCCAGCGTCCGTAGTAACCGCATACCGCTTGCCCCGACAATGTCGCTGACCACTGAAGACAGCTTGAAGCCGTGTCTCTGCAAAAACTTCTCCAAACGGTTAACCTGCGTCGCCCGTTCCCGAATCGCACTTCGCCTTATCCGCGACAACTCACGCATTCCTCGAACATCCCGCTCAGGAATAAAGCTGTTGCTCAGCAATCCATGCTGCAATAGCTGCGCTATCCATTCCGCATCTTTTACGTCTGTCTTTCGCCCTGGCAAATTGCGCATATGCCGCGCGTTCACTACCAACAATTGTTCTCGCTCAGGACATTGATCTTCGATACGTTCATAGATTGCCTGCCAGTATACCCCCGTGCTCTCCATGGCAATATGTCGGCACTTGTGTTTGTTCAACCATTGACACAGCCTATCCAGTTCCGTTGAAATACTGCCGAAGGTCTCGCGACAGGCTCCTCCCTTCGCATCTGTGAGGATACATGCCTCGATCTTGTCCTTATGTACATCCAACCCACAGCAGCATTCCAAAATAGCTTCCATTTTTCTGCCTCCTCTGGTATAATATCTGTGACAGGGTTGGATGCCTGATGTATGGTAGTTTTGCGTTCGCACTCTTTGTGCATCTGTCTGTGCTCCAAGGCATCCGTAGCGCATGTTCTATTGGCGAGCTTCTACGCGTCAAACCGTCCCTCGCGCTCCCTGTCTTTTTTGTTATACCAGATGGCTCCGCCCTTGTATACCCCTTTCCATTCCCTGTCTGTGTCATTGTTGGCATGGGTGTTCTTCTGTGTCTGTCCCCAGTGTCCCCCTATGTATTGATTGTGCCACAGAGACCGGATTGCCACGTCGCTCCAAACAGGAAT